>JAJDEH010000450.1 GCA_029259935.1 Planctomycetota bacterium | reverse complement strand
ACACATACCCCTGCCGTGGCTACACCTACGACGTTACCGCCATCGGCGTACGACTCAGGGCCAGAGTGGCGGGCTAGGCCTTCTCTGTAGGACTCTTGCATTCCCAACTCCAATCCGGTTTATCCCGGCGCTTACGGTGGCGCCTTCTCCCCCCTTCTTTCGCTGACTCCAATAAAATGCTGCTCCTACGCCGTGGTGGTGCCCGCTTCGGCAGACGAGTTACGGTCCGCATTTGCTGTTCTGGCCATTCGCGCGTTAAATTATGGGAGTTTCCGACACTTCCCGACACGTTGTCGGCCAGAAACCCGTTGGGAGATCACATCCAAGCATGAGTCGTCGGTTTAGGTACTCTATCCGTAGCCTGCTAGTTTCGATCGCGGTCTTTCCGCTCGTGATCTGGTGGTTCTCGCTTCCGACGATCCAAGCGCACCGATTCATCGACGCCGTCAACTCGCAGGACCTTGAGGCAGCGCAACGCCTTTTGCCAGCCGACGCGAATATCGATTTCACCGCTCAACCAGCCACGATCTCGATCACGGCAGTCTTGGAGTCACTATCATTGCGTGATTTCTATCGAGGAAAGAGATCGATTGGTGTTTGGTTCATTCATCCAAAACCACCGACGGGGCCTGGCCGGTTCAACGGCTCAGCTGTCTCGATTAGTTTTAGTGCCACGCGAAACGGCGTTGAATCTGTCGAATTTGTCGACCGATACCCCAACCCTTTCAAGCCGTAAGTCAGGTCAACGTAGCCTCCCAACAAGGCATTCACGCTGCGCCGCTTCGCGGACACCTTCGCCGTAGTTTCAGCGTTGCTCGTGTAATAAAATCAACTCAGTTCATGACATGGTTCGCTTCGATTGGGGCGGTGTCGTGAATGCCAACCGTTGGGCGACCAACGCGTATCGCAATGTTCTGGTTCTTCTTCAATATCGCTCTTGATCTCGCCACGCGATCGACGCAAAAGGCACTCTACGCTGCAGAGGAACTTGAGAAACCGGCAGCCAGTCCTGTTGCGCAACGGTATCGCACGGGTGCCGTCGTGCTATTTCTGCTCACGTCGGCACTTCTTGTTTGCGCCGCAATTGCTTTTACTGTTGCCCCTCAGAATGTCATTCACGAGATTCTAGGCTGGACTGGAATTGTCTGTCTTCACCTTTGCGTTTTGTGTGGCCTGCGTTATTCGACCGTCAACAGGCGCGCGTTGCGAGCCGCAAAAAGGGCCGTCCATATTTTAGACCAAGGAAAGTCAGCCTAGTTTTTCCGTCTTGCACTCGATTACCGCTGGTCCGAATTGTGGGTGGTCCCTTTTTTTCCGACTGTCAGAATTCAGGACATCCTGCTTACGAAGAAACGGGGACGGGTCCAGTTTACCGTTTGCTCGGCCTTGCCTCTAGGCGCTATGTGTGCCGTCGTAGGCATCTACCCAGCTTGCCGCAGTCGCCTCCGCTTGCCAATAACTGGATCTGTCCCAGTTTATTGTTCATTCCCTATTCCAGGCCGGTTTATCCCGGCGCTTTCCCTGTCCCCCTTTCTTACTCAGGATCGGACGGTTGCCCTTCGCCAGTGGATTCCGTTCGAGATGGCGGCGCAGCTTGCGTTTTGATCTTTACTCGTCGAAGGGCCATTGCAGGCATGTCGTCAGATGGACTCTCAATCAGGATCGTTCCTTTCTTACCGGGCCGGATTTTAATCGTATCAGTTGAATCGAGGGACATTTCCACCGTCAACTCTTTACGCTCGTGATCGACCTTGAGAACCTTCCACTTTCCTTCCAGGCGGGAGTCCTTGAGTTGGTTGACCGAGAGAATCAGAGTTCGGTCGCGTTTGAACTCAAGCGTCACATGGATTGAGATGTCGAAAATATCGTCGCTAAGGGGTACGAATTCACCGGCTTCTTTCCCAGGATGGCTTTTCCAAATCCACTTTCCAATCAGACCCTCTTCGAGTTGTTGAGCTTCGGATGACGTTGGCGTAAGCAAGAGCAAACCCAGGGTCGCCAACAAAAAGACGCCAATCGTGGTGGTGTATTTCATGAATCAATTGCTCCTTCAATTGTTAGCCGATTTGCAATCCAAATGTTGACCCTAATTCTAATGCGCCCGTTGATAAAGGACGACGGCAAGTCGAACTCCGAGTGGGATCGATTATTGGAGGGCACCAATTCCCGAGAAGCAGAAGGGGGACAGGCGGAAGCCGCGCTTATTGACGATGGGCTCACCTCTATCTTACTCTTTGGCATGCCCGTGTTGCTCCCGGCGGAATGGCCTTTCATGGGATCAATCGAGGGGTTGGCGAAGACATCGCCCAAATCCCGGCTTGGCAGCATCGGATTTTGGACATGATGAACAGGATTGACAAGATATATGTCCGTTCCTGGTACGTCGCCATCCTGTCCATCTTGTAGATCCAGTCAACATGCAGGAAGTCGCTTGCTTTCGATAGGTCGAACGCGCTGTTAATTTTCGGTCGCTCCGGCTTCAGTTCGCCCGCAGAGGAAATTCGAAGGGTAGAATGCCCCCTCTTCAGCACGCATAATAGCATGGCGGGGCCGTTGAGCGTCGCTCGCTTTCGTCGCGGTGGCGACGGATGTTCTCCCATTCGCCACATGAGTTGACCATCTTGCTAGTTCCCGACAGCGAATTGAAACTGGATTACTGTTCCGGCTTTCTTCGGATTGCCGGCCAATCGAAACTTGTCGTTGCAGCATCCCAAGACGGACACATAACGATCCTGGAATCGGACCTGACGACCGCCTGTTCGCGGTGGCTACGCCATAAGATCAGAGCACTTGCAATCCATCCAAGCGAAGAGTTGTTGGCAATCGTCCACGACGGCGGTCGCAACTTGGTTGTGACCGACTTGGCGTTCGAAAAGGTTTTTGAAACGCGGACCTCCGCGCGGGAAGAAGATCCGCCGGACTGGATTGCCAATGGTTTCGGCGAATGCTATTTCGCTCCGAGCGATCAATTGTGGACGGCGCGGCATCTCCCCAATGGCAACATCGAATTCGAGGTCCGTGACACCGACTCGTGGCAAGTTACTCAATCCACGGAGGTTGTTGATCCCTTTGGCTTAAGCTCGGTAACACTGGCCGCCCATCCCGGAAATGAAATCGTGGTTGCTTGGATTGCAGCGGGACAAGACGGCCAGTTGGTCTATTGGCTGTTTTTACACGGGGGCGAATTGCACGCTGTTGAGGCTTCCGACCTTCAGGACACGACCCCACCCGAGTTTCACCCGGCTGGACACGAGTTTCTGATCATTGACGATGATCGAGTGCTCCGTCGTATGACTTTTCCAGCATGCAACACTCTTGGCCTCTGCGAATGGCCCTACGATGAAATTGAAGGCGAACCCGGCTTTGACCAATGTTGCTACCTGTCCGACACGACGGCTCTCGCCAATGCCAACGAAGGGCGGCTGTTCTTGGTTGATTTGTCGGAAATGAAGGTCAAGGAAGAGCTTATTTTACAGGGCCACGAACCGCATCCATGCGAAGAGCTGTATTTTCCCCAGCTTGCTGGCGATAAGCAGATCGTTGCCGACATGAACTTCTTTCAGAGCGTCGGCTCGAAATACATGATCTCCGTGCATAGACAACTTCCAGATCCGACTCCCAATTCGTGGAAGAGTACGTTGGTGCGCTTTGGCGGTGACCTATTTGGTAGTTTTTCGACAGGCAATTTGTCGCAAGATTATGTCGAGTCGCTACTCTGAACGAAGGGCGGACAGGCGCGATTATTGACGATGGGCTCACCTCTATCGTACCCCTTGGCATGCCCAGAAGTGCTCCTGTTGCTCCCGGCGGAATGGTCTTTTTTGGGATCAATCGAGGGGCCCGCGAAGACATCGCCCAAGTCCCGGCTTGGCAGCATCGGATTTTGGACATGATGAACAGGATTGACAAGATATATGTCCGTTCGTGGGAGCCGCCAAGAGGGGGGGGG
>JAJDEH010000449.1 GCA_029259935.1 Planctomycetota bacterium | reverse complement strand
ACCGGCTAATGGCTGTGAGCCCTATCGGGCTCAAGTCCATCCCGAAGGGATTTCAGCAATTAGCCGGTGGTCAGCGCAGCGCCACCACCGGTCACCAAAAATGCAAACAACAGCATCCCGACAGGATGCCAGCCCGAGGCTCAAATGACGAATGACTAATGAATGACGAATTCGGAAGACCGAATAGACTCTCGACGTCGTGAGCTCTTCCATTTTTTGGCATTCATCATTCCCCGACCAAGATCGTCAGCCCTGCCAGGGCGAAACAACCAAACCCTGTGGGCCTACGAAAGCGCGATCAAGCGAAGAGAGCTGGCCACAAAAAATCACAAGAAGACACGAAGAGGAAAAACGTCACCGAGCCGAGTCTGATTTTTTTCGTGTATTTTTGTGCTTCTCGTGGCCAAATGCCGCGCCGTCGTATCGCCCGGTCAGGGCTCGTTCTGCTTCGCGCTAGTTGAAAGCTTCTCGATGTCTGGCATCCCTTCGGGATGCGGTGATGACGCGTTCAGCAACCGGTGGTGCGCCTACGGCAACCACCGGCTAATGGCTGTGAGCCCTATCGGGCTCAAGTCCATCCCGAAGGGATTTCAGCAATTAGCCGGTGGTCAGCGCAGCGCCACCACCGGTCACCAAACATGCACACACCAGCATCCTGACAGGATGCCAGCCCGATGTTTAAAATGACGAACGTCTAATGAACGACGAACGAATGACCAATTCCGAAGGCCGAAAAGAGTTCCGCCGTCGATAGCTCACTCCGTTTGGAATTCGTCATTCACAAGTCACGATTTTGCTCGCCGCGACCATTAAAAACGTTGGCACCGTCATGCCGGTCAAGCATGGCCGCCACACAAGGAAACCGCCAACCGGGCGCTATCGCCGCTTGCTGCTGACCTGATTCGGCACCGCCGCTTACCGACAACGCTCGCACGCGCGACGGTCATGCACAAGAAGCGTAAAAGTAGTGCCCGACGGCTCTTCAAGAATCTTGCCAAGGCTCGAGGCTCTCTGTGTGCAAGTGAAATCAGCAACCCGGCACCGATGAAATCAAGTTCGACGGTGCCAATGAGCCGGAAACTTCCGGCCTCGGAATGGACACTCTGAAGCCTGGGTGAATCAGAGCGCCGGTACAGTGTTAGTGTTTCGGTGTGTAGTGGTTAACGTACCGTTGTTGTTGAAGAGTGGTCAGAGGTTCTTTGTCGTACGACAAGCGGAACCATATCTCATTCTCGATCCAAAATCGATAAATGAACGACTCGAAAGACGGTGCGCAGAACATGAAATCAACGTGAGACGCATCCCTCTTTTTTTTCGCAGGGTTCAAAGACCGAAATTCGGCGCTCGCGTAGTAGGCAAAATCCTCCCAAGATGAGACTACGCAATGATCCCCTGATCGGGTAAGGAAGAGATTCCAAAAACAGACATCCTGAGAATCAGCAAGAAACCGAATCAGGTAGCCATTCCCGAAAGGAGTGACGCTCTTGCCCGAGAATTCAAAATAGGCGTCAGTGCATGATCGGACCCTGCGAATCAAATCGGGATTTGCGAAGAATGCACGAAAGCTGCGCGGAATTACGACCCCGAGTTCAATTGCTTCAGCCTGAAGCGACTCAGAGTATTCTCTGAAGTAGTCGATCGCATCGTCGTCGATGTCTGTCCGTACCGGTTCGCTGGCGAGCCACTCTAAATCGCCATCGAACAGTTCGTCTGGTAGCGGGGGGAGTTTGCGATACGGGAATGGAAAATACGTGGAGCACTTCGGTAGTTCGCGATACCCTTTGAGTTCGCTGAACAGCCAAACGCATCGAAACGGCGAGTCTTCTGGTGACATTTGCTCGTCTGGAAGTACGCAAACCAGCGCCTGTGAATAAGAAACCAATCACCTCGACGCTACGGCATTCTAACAGAAGATACCGCCGTTCGGTTATATCTCTCGTGTTGATGGCATCCGGCGGCGAGCCGCGCAAACAGATCGGCAAGGCCGAAAATCGCTTTACCGTGCTCTTGCGTCATGAGTTTGATTTACGCCTGACCGCCGGAGAAGGAAAGCTGCAGGGTTGCATCGAATCGTGTAAAATGAAAAGAGTCGCAAGTGATGCTTGGGCATCCCTGTTGCTACGGCTGAAAAATGCTTTCGCTTTGGTCGTGTTCAGCTTGGTGTTTTTGACAGGGGACTGGGGCACTCGGTTCCAAACTTGCGTGGCGAGTTTTGCGCAGGGCTTGCGCGCTTAACCGGACTGAACGCTGGCAGTTTTGCAAACGTTTTGGCAGGCGACCGGCCTCGCCGTAATGGCCGAGGCGTCCCGTTAACTCCTTAAAGAGTCTTTCCTTGGGGCAGAATCATGAAGAGTAAAAACACCTCGATCGGGCACTCCGCGTATGTTACACGCGACGAAGTGCCCCGCTTTGATGGCGAAGGGCGGAAGGGAATATCGAATGTCGCACACGGACTTGGGCAGCCGAGACGGCTGCACCACAATTGCGCATCCCGGCGAGGCGGACCAAACCTTACTTCGATGGACGGTCCAAGTGCTACGCCATCGGATAATTATGGACGCAATCGGGCCGCCGCCAGGGTGGACCGCCGGCATCCCGTGGCCGCAAATGGCCGCAGATTTCCGTTTCCAGGCCGTTTTTTCTTGACGACCGAAACTATCGGGCATTTTGTTGGTTTAGACTTACTACGCAGATGGTCCTCGGGCTCGACGAGCCCAGGTTATCCGCTGTCGAAGATCCGCGAATTTTTCAACCTTTGGCGCAAAATCAACCTTCCCACGCGCCCGTTGCCACCAACCAAGGAACCAAGAATGCCCGCCCGGATTACTCGTTTTGTTTGTTTCGTATTGTTAGTCGGATTGATGCATCGTTGCGTGCTGGCCGAAAACTGGTCCCAATTTCGTGGGGCGGGTGGTAACGCCACGGCCGATGGCGTGAGTCCTCCGCTGCGCTGGAGCGCTGGTGAAAACATTGTGTGGAAAGCGGCCTTGCCGGGGCGCGGATCCTCGAGCCCCGTGATTTGGGACGACCGCGTTTTTCTGACCGCCTATACCGGATTCGGCACTTCCGATACCGACACCGACGACAAATCGAAGTTGCGGCTGCATGTGATTTGTCTCGATCGCCATAGCGGGACGGTCATTTGGGACAAGTCGATCGCCGCCAGCGAGCATACGCAAGATTTTACAAGACGCATTCAAGATCACGGCTACGCCACTAGCACGCCGGCAACCGATGGCGAGGCAGTCTACGCCTATTTCGGCGTCTCGGGAGTCGTCGCTTACGACTGGGATGGGAACCTGATGTGGCAGGCCGAAGTGGGGACCAAAACCGCCGGATTCGGTTCGGCTTCGTCACCGATCGTCCATGAGGATTTGGTGATCGTCAACGGCAGCATCGAAGGCAGCGTCGTGGTCGCCTTCAACAAAAAAAGCGGCAAGCAGATGTGGGAAATCTCCGATGTCAATCGTGCTTGGACAACGCCTTGCGTGGCGACCGCCGCCGACGGCAGCCAAGAAATGGTGATCAATCAGAAAGACACCATCCACGGCTTCGACCCGCGCACCGGAAAGGAACTCTGGACTTGCGAAGGCATTCATGATTATGTCGTGCCCGTTCCGGTTTCGCACGACGGAATCATCTATTGTCTGGGCGGTCGTCAGAATCGTTGCATCGCCGTGAAGCTTGGTGGGCGTGGCGACGTCACCGAATCGCACAAGCTGTGGGAAGTCGCCATTGGTGCGAACGTGACCTCGCCCATTTATTACGAAGGGCATCTGTACTGGGCCAGCGACAAGGCGATCGCCAATTGCTTGGACGCGAAAACGGGCGAATCGGTCTATCGTGAACGGCTCGACACTCGCTCTCGCGTCTACGCCTCGATCATTCGCGCCGGCGAACGCCTTTATGTGACAACGCGCGACAAAGGCATCGTAGTCTTGCCCGCCAAGCCGGAATACAAGGAACTGGCCGTCAACACGATCGAGAGCGACACGAATTTATTCAACGCCAGCCCAGCCGTCGTCGGCGACCAACTCTTGTTGCGAACCGACTCGTACCTGTACTGCATCGGCGAAACCAGCGAGTAGTCGGATTCTCGGCGAGCCCTCGGAGTTATCATCGACACCATCGCTGCAAACCGGTCTTCGCAAACTCAACTCTTCGCTCAGCCAGCAGGGGAAAAACGGTCGCTACAGACTCCTGTGTTTTGATAATCAAGTCGCCGCTCGCCATCTTAAACATGCTGAATGTTAGTGTGCGGATGCGATCACTCGGCCGGGGAAAAATCAGTTTGAACTACTGGGCAAGGGTTTTCCTAGTTTGCGAAGTTTGTCGCCGTAAGCCATATACACTCACACCTTTAGCCCAAAGGGGGTAAGAAACGTCCGCGACGTTGCGACGTTTCGCAACGTTTTGCGGGTTTCCGCAGTGGGGCAGACGCACTTCTAATTCAGGTTGATTGATAAATGAGTGACGGCATTGGCGGCGATGGGGCCGAAGACAGCCAGGCGGCGACCGCGACGCCGTGGGTAACCCCCGCGCAGGCGGGGAGCCAATTGCTTCAAGAAATGCTCCATCGGGAGCGTAAGGCTTCCAAGGAGTTGGAGGCCGCCAAGGAACGAGCCGAGGCTGCCGACCGGGCCAAGTCTGAGTTTTTGGCCAACATGAGCCACGAAATTCGATCACCGCTGAACGGCATTCTGGGCTTTACTGAACTGTTGTTGAACGGATGCGACAAGGGCGACCACGCCACTCGAATGGATTATTTGAACACGATCCACACGAGTTGCCGGCATCTTTCGGATCTGATCAACGATATCTTGGATCTATCGAAGATCGAGGCCGGGCAGATGGACACCGAGCTAATCCGATGCTCGCCGGCGAACATCATTCGCGATGTTGCCTCGGTGCTGCGTATCCCGGCCGAAAAGAAGGGCCTGATTCTCGAATTCAAGCCTGCCGGCGGGCTTCCCGAAACGATCCTTACCGATCCCGCTCGCTTACGTCAGCTACTGATGAACCTGGTCGGAAACGCGATCAAGTTCACTCAGTCGGGAAGCGTCAGGATCGTCAGCCGGGTCTTGGGTTCGGCGCAACCCCCGCTGCTGGCCATTGATGTCATTGATACGGGGATTGGAATCGCGTCAAAGAAGCTGGACCACATCTTCGACCCATTTGCGCAGGCGGATTCATCGGTAACGCGGCGTTTTGGTGGAACCGGCCTGGGTTTGGCGATCAGTCGAAAGATCGCCGAGGACTTGGGCGGGAGCTTGTCGGTCGCCAGCGAATACGGTCGCGGTAGTACGTTCACCGCCACGCTGGAAATCGGCGGGCCGGACGGATTGCAACTCGTCAATGTCCCGCCAGAAACCATGGCCGACGCTTCGCCGGCATCGCCAACATCTCAAAGTCTGACCGGTGCCAAGATCCTACTCGTCGAAGACGGCATCACGAACCGCAAGTTGATCAACGTAATTTTGGATGAAGCCGGGGCGGAGGTTACGTCGGTCGAAAACGGGAAGCTCGCGGTCGAGGCCGTTGCCGCCGATGGCTCGTTTGATCTGATTCTCATGGACATGCAAATGCCGGTCATGGACGGCTACACCGCAACACGCAGACTGCGCGAGCAGGGTGTCAGCTTGCCAATCATCGCCCTCACGGCCCACGCAATGAAGGGCGACGAGGAAAAGTGCAGGTCCGCTGGATGTTCGGGGTACCTTACCAAACCGATCGAGTCGCAACGTCTTCTGGAAACCGTGGCCGAGGCGATACAGCGGCCAGCAACGCCCGAAGACTCTCCCCAAAAAACGCCGCCAGCGTCCCAACAGGGCGAGCCAATTGTCTCCAGTTTGCCGATGGAGAAACCTGTTTTCCGGGAAATCGCGTCGGAATTTGTTGAACACTTGACGAAGAATCTGACTGCGATGCGCGATGCGTCCGACAACCAGGATCTCAAGTCGCTAGGCGCGCTGGCCCATTGGCTCAAGGGCTCTGGAGGCACGGCTGGCTTCGCGGCATTTACAGAGCCTGCCGCCCAACTTGAACAGGCGGCAAAGGCTTCCAGCCGTCAAGAGATCGATCAATGGCTGAGGGAAATCAATCAGCTTGCGGGCAGGATCAAAGTCGATCCACTGCATTGACTATCCCCGTAACCAATCACGAGACACAAATATCATGAGCGAGTTGGAAAGAAACGACGAGACGCAGGTCTTTTCTCAAGGCGTGATCAAGAACGCGAAGATCATGATCGTGGACGACGAGTCGATCTGCGTCAAAGCCGTGCAGTGTTACTTGGAGGAGGTCGGCTACTGCAACTTTATCAGCACGACAGACCCGACTGCCGCGTTGAATCTGAGCGTCGAGGAACAGCCGGACTTGATTCTGCTTGACATTCTAATGAATGAGGTCTGTGGCCTCGATATTCTGGAAGTGATTCGCCAGGACGAACGAACCGCTCAGACTCCGGTGATCATTCTCACCGCCTCGACTGATCCGGCGGTCAAACAACGGGCACTCGACTTAGGTGCCACTGACTTTCTCAACAAGCCGCTCGCGCCCCAGGACTTGATCCCACGGGTCCGCAACGCTCTGGCTGTGTTGGCCCATCAGCGTTACCAGCACTACCAGAAGCGTTACACGGATGCGCTCGTGCGAGAAAACGACCGCCGCAAATTGGTCGCCGAGGAGATGCAGAAGGCCAAGGAACGGGCGGAGAGGGCAAACCAAATGAAGAGCGAATTTCTGGCAAATATGAGCCACTAAATTCGCACGCCGATGAATGCAATTTTGGGGTTTTCCCGCCGATTGCTCGACGAACCGCTGACCGAAAAACAGCACAGAAAGGTCGGGTTTGTCAACGATGCGGCGCAAGAGTTATTGGGGCTGATCGACGGCATTCTGGACCTGTCGAGAATCGAAGCCGGCAAGATGGAACTTGGCACCGAGAGCTTCGATTTTGAAATACTCATTCGAGGCGCGGTCGAGATGGCGGAAGCGCTGGCGCGCGACAAGGGGCTGGCCGTTGATTGCCTCCTGAATGAAGACGTCCCTCGCAACGTCCGCGGAGACGGGGGCCGCTTACGGCAAATTCTAAATAACCTGCTCAGCAATGCCGTGAAGTTCACGGAAGAGGGAGGCGTTTCGCTGCGCGTCATGCTTGAAAGTCAATCCGAACGGGCGGCGCAGTTGCGTTTCGAAGTCACGGATTCAGGCATCGGCATTCCGGCCAACAATCATGAAAACATCTTCGAGGTGTTTTCCCAAGCCGACGGTTCCGCCACGCGCCGGCACGGCGGCACCGGTTTGGGACTGGCGATCTGCCGGAAATTGGTCCACCTGATGGGCGGAACGATCGGCGTGGAAAGCGAGGTCGGCCAAGGAAGCACTTTTCACTTCACGGTCGAGTTGGAAAAGCAGCAGGCCGCGCCTCGGTCCCCTGCGGGCCTCTTGGCCAACAGGCCGGTATCGCGGGAACGCGGTCCCATGAATGTCAAAAGACCAAGTTCGCCGCCTGAGAACTCTCCGCAAGACCCTCCGACCGGTGGCGGTCCGCGCATTCTCTATGCCGAGGATGCCAAGCTGAATCAGTTGCTGGTGAAGGAATTGCTGAAGGATATCGAACTGGATTGCGATACCGTCGCCAGCGGCAAGGAGGCGGTCGCGGCGATAAACGCCAACTCGTACGACCTAGTGCTGATGGACGTCGAAATGCCGGACATGGATGGGTTGGAGGCAACGCGCCACATCCGGCTGCGCGAACAGCGAACCAATAAGCACATTCCGATCATCGGTGTCACCGCCCACGCGATGCAAGGCGACCGCGAACGTTGCTGTAAAGCTGGCATGGACGATTACCTCCCCACTCCACTCACTCAGGCGGCTTTGCTTACGGCGATTGGCCGCTATATCACACTGGACGAAAAACAAGTCAACGAACATGGCAAATCTTTCGTTTCCTCGATCTCTCACTAATTCCGACTGCCAAAAAATTCCGGAGTACAAGATATGCCTTTGAAATTTCTGGTTGCCGACGATGATGCGCGCTGCCGCGAGTTACTGGTTGATATCCTGCAGCAATATGGAAAATGCGTCGCGGCGAATGACGGGTCCAGCGCCGTGGGAGCCTATCGGCAAGCTCTGGAGCGCCAGGATCCATTCGACGCCGTGCTGCTGGACGTGATGATGCCGGACATGGACGGCCAGCAAGCGCTCAAGAGCATTCGCATGCTGGAATTCGATCACGACTTGCGCGGAGCGGATCGCAGCGTCGTGATCATGGTCTCGGCGCTGGGAGACATGAATCAACTTGTTACCAGCGTTGACCACGGCTGTCACAGCTATGTGACCAAACCGATCGACGAACAACAACTCTTGGTCGAGTTAAGCGATGCCTTGGGGAAAAAACTTCAGCCGGTTACCGAAACCACACCTCCTTCGGTCGCTTCGGATTTCGATCACGAAAAATCAGACTCGGATCGCTTGCGATACTTGATTGTCGATGACGATTTGCGCTGCCGAGAGTTACTCAAGGACATCCTCTCACCCCATGGAAGCTGCTGCATCGCGGAACACGGCCGGGAGGCCGTCGACGTTTTCGCGAATGCCTTGCGAGACGGCGTGACCTACGACGCCGTGTTGCTGGACATCATGATGCCAAACATGGGCGGTTTGGAAACACTTGAGCGACTCCGCCAAATCGAAAACACCCACGGCATCTACTGCTTGTCGGGAACCAAAGTACTCATGACGACGGCGCTTGACGATTCGGCCAACATCTTCCACGCATTTCGCAAGGGGTGTGAAGCCTACATTATGAAGCCAGTTTACGAAGAAAATTTACTTGAAAAGTTGCGCGAACTGTCCGCGCTCCCAGACGCATTACCGGTGCGCTCATAGCATCTGATGGGGCAACTATTTTGGCCTGCGTTGGCTTCCGTCTCGAACGAAAGTGAAACGCTTTTCATTCAAAACGAACCTGCAGAGCTAGAAGAGGTGATACATGGCAAATAACCGACGGGTAGTTTTACATCTTGACGAGGATGAGCGATTTCTGAGCAGCATCTCGTCGGAGCTTCGTGACGAAGGATACGAAGTCGTTTCCTTGGCCGACGCATCGCGAACTTGTAGCGAAGTCATCGCCCAAGAATGCCGCGTCGTCATCCTGAATATCAAACTGGCGACCGCTGACGGGCTTAGCCTGATCAGGGCCATCAAAGAGGAGAACGCGTCCGTTCAAATCATCGTGCTGACGGACCTGGTATCCATGAGCGTCGTGCTGGAGTCCATGCGATGTGGCGCGGAGGCTTGTTTTTTCAAGCCCCTGAACGATTGTTCGGAACTGAAAGCGACGTTGGAGGATTCGTTCACCAAGGTCGAGCGTTGGTGGAGAACTCTTAGCGAGTGGCGGCAGCATTCAACCAATCGCAGTTGCACGGCACTGCACGGAGCCTCATAAGCGTCTACAGCTTGAGAAAGAAGCCGTGAGTCGTCGAGAAGGGTGGCCATGAATACAGCGTGTGGATCCACGGATGAATTACTAATCGGATTCATCGAAGAAGCGATCGAATCCTTGGAAGACCTGCCAGCCCAGTTGGAGCAGTTCCGCCGGAATTCCGACAATAACGAACCAATTGCCCATGTATTTCGCGCGGTCCATACGATCAAAGGCAATGCGGGGTTCTTTCGGCTTCGTGCGATCAAAGAGTTCTCTCATCGGTTGGAGAACACTCTGGATGAACTGCGCGACGGAAGACTGTCCCTAAGCGAAAACCTTCAGCGAGCGATCGTCGACGGCTTGGACACGTTAGACGAAATGGTGCAACAGGTGGCCGACGGAACGGTTCGGGATGAGCTCGATGCCCGCGAAACCGATCTGCTCACGCAAATCGCGGAGCTTGCCGCCGGCTGCCGACCCCACGCGTCGGGCGAGACGAAGTTGCTGAACGATCTACGCCAACTGGCCGACGAAATCGGGCGGTCTGAATGGCCACAGTCCAAGGAATGGTCCGACCGCCTGATGCAGTTAGCCCAAGGCGACCAAGAAGCAGACGACACGGACGGCTCTGGCGGCGAAACGGAAACGCCGTCACCAGCATCGTTTGCCGACGCCAAGCTGGAATGCCAAGGCCAAGACGTCGGACCGCGCGTGGCCGCCGTACTGCAACTATTCTTGGCCGCCGAGCGGGGCGAATTGAACGAAGACCTTGGCAAGGCGTTCATGGCGGCCGCGGCCGAGTTCGCCGTTTGGTGTGAAGAGAACAAGGAAACGGAACTAGCGGCCGCGCTGTGGGCCGCGGAAGCCGATCACAAGGCGATCGACGAAAGTCCCGTTGACTTGGATCCAACATTGACCGCGATGTTATGGGACTCGTTGGGACCGGCGTTGAACAAACTGAAGGTCGACGACGATGCCGTCGCGAGCCAGGAGGTACTCGAATCCGCCGAGCCGGCCGCCAATTCGCAATCGTCCCCCACGGCCAGCAAGGGCCGCCTTATACGGGTCAAAGAGGAACGACTGGACTCGTTTATCGAAGACGTGGCAAGCTTGTTTGTCACTTGCGAAAGATTCAAGCATCTACATTCCCGCTTGGCCTCGGCCGAGATGGAAACGTTGATCGAAGAATCGAGGCAAATCAACGAGACGCTCAGTTCGCAAACCAGAAATCTGCAGCAAAGCGTGGTCGCGCTTCGTCGAGTGTCGATTCATGGATTGCTGTCAAAGTTCCCCCGGCTGGCTCGCAGCCTCGCGTCGCAAATGGGTAAGAAAATTGATGTCCATATCGAGGGCGAAGAAACGGAAGTCGACAAATCGTTGTTCGAAGGCTTGGATGCGCCACTGACCCACATAGTGCGCAATGCGGTCGATCATGCCATTGAATTGCCGGCCGAGCGTTTGCAGCGGGGCGTCGGCGAAATCGGGAATCTGTGGCTCAGGGCCGAGGCGAACCGGTCCTTCGTGATCGTCACGGTGCAAGACGATGGGCGCGGCATCGACCCCGAGCGACTGAGAGCGAAGGCCGTCGAAAACGGACTGTACACTCAAGCGCAAGCGGATAGCCTATCGGACCAAGAAGCGGTGGAGTTGGTCTTTCACGCGGGGTTGTCCACCGCCGAACAACTCTCCGACGTCTCGGGTCGCGGCGTGGGGATGGACGTTGTCCGATCGAATCTGCGAGAACACAATGCCGACGTCACGATTCAATCCGAACTTGGCGTGGGGACGACGGTCCGCATGATGATTCCCGTTCGCGAGGCGGTGGTGGTCGTGGATGGCCTGTTGGTCGAACAGGCGGGCGAGAAAATCGTCTTGCCGTTGAACGACGTGCTGGAGATTCGCGAACTCAGTCCCGTCGAGTTGCGCTCGGCCCGATCGACCAACGTCGTCGATGTTCGTGGCAAACTTTACGCGGCCCAGTCGCTTGGCACGTTGCTCGACTTGCCGTCATCCACCTCGGATCAAGCTCAGGCAATGGTCGGCGTCATTACCGAAACCAAGCGGAATTCAATGTGTCTTCTGGTCGACAAGATTCTGGGGCAACGGAAGATCGTTATCAACGGACTTCAGGATGTGTTTCCTGATCTCCATAACCTGAGCGGCGTGGCCCAACTCGGCGGCGGACAACTGGCCCTAGTGGTCAACGTGGCCGAATTGACCTCGCATCGATCCGCCACGCCTTAGTCTTCGGTTGCGCAACCGACTCTCGGAAACCAAAGTCTGATGATCCGCTACAGCAGTTCGCGAATCGGCGCGCCGCGGCTCAGAATGTGAATGGGGCGGCCCGTAAAATCGTTGAATGCCCCGCCGTAATCAATGCCAAGATGACGGTAAACCGTGGCGAGCAGGTCTTGGGGCGAGTAAGGACGGTCGGCCGGATGCTCGGCTTTGGAATTCGTCGAGCCGACGACTTGGCCCATCTTCAATCCGCCGCCGGAAACCAGCGCCGTGTAGGCTTGCGGCCAGTGATTGCGGCCCGTGCCCTGGCTGTTCTCGCTCAACCGAGGAGTACGGCCGAACTCGCCCATCACCACGACCATGATGCGCCGGTCCAGGCCGCGTTTGTAAATGTCTTCGATCAACGCCGACAACGATTGGTCCAGATAGGGCAGACGCACGCGCATGTACTTGCCAAAGTGTCCCGGGCGGCCGGCATTCATGATGTGGTCGTCCCAGTTCGTGAACTCTTGGCCGGTCTTCGGCGTGTTGATGTACAGCGAAATGACCGCCGCGCCCGCTTCGGCCAAACGCCGCGCCAGCAAGCAACCCTGTCCCCAAATGTTCCGCCCATAGCGATCGCGCAAGTCTTCCTTTTCCTTGGTCAGATCGAAGGCTCGCGCCGATTCCGGACTGGTCAGCATTCGAAACGCCTGGTCGCGAAACTTGTCCGCGGCCAGCACATCGCCTTGCGCGTCAACATCACCGCGCAACCTATCGAGTTGCTTGAGCAACGTACGGCGATCGTCAAAGCTCTTGCCGTCGCGACCGGCGACGATGTTCAGTTGCGGTGGTTTGTAATTTTTGTTCGAGGGATCGCCAACTTCGAATGCCGAATGGTGCGAACCAATATATTGCGGCCGAGTCATATACAGCCGATTCGGCACGGCGACATAGGGCGGTATCGCGCGGGTGTCCATGCCGCGAATCTTACTGGCCACGGAACCGAAATCCGGATGTTCGCTTTTCGAAGTCGAAGTAGGATCGGCTTGGCTCGGCGTCTTGCCGGTTAGCACTTCGATGCCGCCGTCGCTATGGCTGCTCATCGTGTGATGCAGCGACCGCACCAAGGCGATCTTGTCCGCCAGTTTGGCTTGCAACGGGAAGAGTTCGCAAATATCCATTCCCGGCACATTGGTCGCGATGGGAGAGAAGATGCTGCGATAAGCGCTAGGAGCATCCGGTTTCAAATCGTACGTTTCCAACTGCGACGGTCCACCATGGCAATACAGCAAGATGACGGAAGTATCTTCTTGGTTTTTTCCTGCCGCGGCCCGTCCCGCCAACACATCGGTCAATCCAAGACCGCCGAGCGCAAGTGATCCCACCTGCAGAAATTCTCGCCGAGGCATGGGACCTGAGCATCCCCGATGTGCCATGTTTGAACCCTTCATGAATCCTCAGCGCATTTCTGGATGCCGATGTTGTTCTGGATGCCGAGGAAGCGGCCTGTAGTCTAATTGATCTGTTGACTCAAAGAAACAGATTCGAGCCCGTCGCATGCGGCACCATCACAGGCATTGAGCAACGTCTGTCGCCGCCAATACCATCGGTGGCGATCGCGACAGGCGTGTCTTGTCGCAAGCATCTCTTCGGTAAAGCGTCGTTTTCTGCTTGCTCAAACCGAAGTCATCTTTCCCAAGCCCTCTCGATGCACTGAAAAACAGAATTTGCAGATACGAGTCCAGTTCGTCGGTCACGGACGGATATTGGATAAAATTGAAAAATGCCGTTCCTTTTCCAGGATCCGCAGCCTTGTCCTCCGGCGGCCCATGAAGTAGCCAATCAATCGAGTACATGCCCGCCCCAGGACTCGGTTTTCTGCGGGGACCGCTGCTGTTCCCAAGTGACCGAACTGGATACCACCGGTATTTTGGTCGATTTTTTTACTCACCGAGGCCAGCATACGAGGCCCTGGCAAGGCCGCGCCAGGGAACGCGGCACCTCCTTGACGGATTTCGTTGGTTGCGTAGGTGGCGTGATTGGAAAATAATTGAGCCATTCGATCGAATGATATGTTCGCCGGGGACAGTCCGCACCGCGAGTGCGATTTGGCACGGCGTTGATCGCTCTGGGGGAAGGCCCAACATTCTCATGTCGAGTTCCTTGCAACCTGCCAGCAAAACCGCCAGCAAGGTATCGATTTCCGACACCCTCGTTCAGGGATGGGACGAAGAGCGGGCAACGTCCCAAATCGATGCCACCGTCGACATTGTCACCGCCGAGAACATTTCCTTTAACTATCAAGTGGCCGGCCCCTTTCGACGCTTTTTTGCGTTTGCGATTGATATTGTACTTGTCGCTACTTACTTGTTCTGCCTGTTTTGGCTGTTCGTCATTCTGTTGCTGATAATGATGTTGGTGGGCGCTTATTTCTTTGGGCCCGGTATTGCCAATGCGATGGAGATCGTTTGGCTGGTGTTTCGTGGCTACTTCATGGTCGTTGTATTTCTGTCCTATTGGTTTTACGGCATGCTGCTGGAGACGTATTGGAGTGGGCAGACGTTCGGCAAGTGGATGATGGGCTTGCGCGCGGTGAGCGTCGATGGTCAGCCGATTAACGCCGTGCAATCGGTGCTCAGAAACTTGATCCGTCTGGGGGACGCATTTCCGCTGCTGTCGCCCGCCATTTTCGCGGGCATGACCCCGGACTTTGGTGGCGACTTCCAATTCTCGGACTATTCGCAGGTTACTATTTTTCCCACCTTCATGGTCGGCTTTTTTGCCATGATGTTTACTCGGCGCTTTCAGCGCGTGGGCGACGTCATTGCCGGCACGATGGTTGTCATGGAACAACGCAGTTGGCTGATGGGAATCGCTAAGGTCGATGATCCGCGGACGCCGCAGTTGGCCGCGTTGATTCCGCCGAAATTTCGCGTCAGCCGCAGTTTGGCGCAGGCGCTGGCAATCTATGTCGAACGGCGGCGGTTCTTTTCCATGCCCCGGCGACGAGAGATCGCTCGCCATTTGGGCGAACCGCTGTTGCGAATATTCAACATGCCGGCGGACACCAGCCACGACTTATTGTTGAGCGCGCTTTATTATCGAACGTTTGTCGCCGATGGGGGAGACGAAGATCAGGCGTGGGCCGCTTACTCCGCGCCCGCTAATCCTCCGCTTGGTACCGGAGCCTTGCCTCACACCAGCAGCGACGGGATCGCATTCGTGGGACCGCAAGTGGCCAACCACCCGCAAGCCGGCAACACCCCCTCCAGTATTCAATCGCCAATTCACATTCGAGAATAAGTCATGAAGGCCGGCGAACTGCTAGAACGGCGGAGAAAGAACTGGCACGAACTCGAGCAGCTTTGCGAAGAGTTAAAGCCGACGAATCGCCGCGTACTCACCGTGCTAATCGTCATGGGCGCGATCGCCATGCCGATCGTGGTGATTCCGTTGATTCTGATCATCTTCATTTTGAATCGAACGAAACCCAAGATGGATGGCCGCCATCCAGCCGTCATCACACGATTCGCGGCCCTCTATCGCGCCGCCTGTGCCGACCTGGCTTTGGCGGACGCCTACCAACTGCCGCCGAACACGGTTCAGTATTTGCACCGGCTGGTCGGCCGCGCTCACAACCAGCTTTATCAAGGGCAAGGTTACGACGTTTCCTCGTGGATCCAAACACTGTTCGTCGACACGCCCCAGCGAATCTTCAACGATCGTTGCGTTCAATTCTGCTTTGTCGCTTTTTGGGGCATCTTTATCATGTCGGCCTTCCTTGCTCATTCAGAGTCGTTGTGGCCCAACTATGCCGAGACGGTCTTGCAAAAGGACAACCTGGCGCAACTTGAAGAGATGTATGCCGAGCCCATGAGTGGCCGCGCTGCGTATCTCGACCTATACATGATGTCGTTCTATATATTTAACAATCCATGGATCGGCTTGAAGTGTTTTGTGGGGTCGATCTTCATTATTCCCGGAATGCTGACTCTGGCCTATAACGCCGCAGCGCTGGGAGCCTCATTTGGTTACATGTTTCGTCCGGACGTGCCGGCGGGCGTCAATTTTCGGCATTTCGTGACCGCCCATGGCCCGTTTGAATTGACGGCCATCGTACTTTCGGCGGGAGCCGGATTGCGCATCGGCGTCGGTTTCTTGATCACCCACGGCTGGACACGGATGGCGTCAGTTCGACGTGCTGGCAGAGAGTCCGTGCCGATGATCGCGGCCGCCGTGCTGTTGTTCGTTTTGGCCGCCTTGGTTGAAGCGTTTATTTCTCCATCCGAGCTTCCCTACTCGGTGAAGGCCTTCGTGGCGATTTTGTCCAGCGGAATGCTGATGTTTTATTTCGTCTTCCTAGGGTTTCCTCGAACCATGGCGAGGGACTTGGGATTCTAACGAGGCAGAGCCTCAAACCAATTACAAGCTTCCGCTCGGATGTGATAACCCGCTCCCGTTGGTCGCTAAAACTTGACTCAAGATTACCAACTTTTCACTTATAAGTAGACTAACGAGTTTTCAACTAAGACAAACAAACCGTGCAACTGGACAAAACTCAAATCGCCGTTCGCGAACGCAGCATGCTCGAGATTCTCGACTTGTCGCTGCACGTCATGCGCGTCTTCGCCGTTCCGTTGCTGCTGACGTTCTCGCTGGGTGTGATTCCGGCGATGATCATGAATCACTTCCTGATTGGCTGGATGTCGGATGTCGTCTACGACGACCAGTTCCCCTACGGATATATGTGGAGCATGATGCTGCTGGTGTTCATCGAAGCACCGCTAGTCTCGATCTTCGCCACCTGCTACCTGGGGCAAGCGGTATTTCAAGAGCGGCCGAGTATTCGTCGTGTGTTCGCCGACGTCGCCCGGCTTTGGTCCAACGTTTTTTGGTACCAGATGATCGTGCGCGTGGTCGCGCCGGTGCTGATCTTGTTCTCGTTGACACGGATTAATGAGTTTATTGTGCCCGTGTACTTTTGCATTGTCGGATTGGTCGGCCTCAACGCGATTATTCGCAGCGTGCGCCCCTTTATCAATGAAATCATCGTTTTGGAGCGAAATCCACTGCGGTCGCGCGATCCCAACACGCAGACCGTCACGGTCCGCAGTCAGCGATTGCACACGCCTGCCGCCGGTGATCTGTTCGGGCGATGGCTGGCGTCGGCATTCCTGGCGATCTTGCTGTGGTGCGGCTTTTACGGACTGTTCCTGTTTGGCTCGGGCGTGCTGCTGAATGATTGGCGGCAGGGCTCTTGGGCCATTGAAATCTGCTATCCGCTTTCGCTCTGGATGGTGGCGTTTTTCTTCACGGTCGTCCGCTTCCTTTGCTACCTGGATACGCGCATACGGCAAGAAGGCTGGGAAGTCGAATTGAAACTTCGGGCCGAGGCAACCAAACTGGCTAGCAAGCTGACATGAACCGAACACGCTGTTCCATTTCGATCCTGGCCGCCGTTGCTGGAATATTGTGCGCGGCCGGCGATCCCCAATTGACCTGGGCTCAGCCTGCCGACGCGGTCGAGTCGGGGCGCGATGCGTTGGTCCGAGACGCTGGCAGTTACCCATGGTATGACCAATCCAAGGACGACGTGCGGCGGGTCGACGTAGTCCGCAAGAAATCCAATCCCAACGATAATCGCGATAGCGATTGGGAAACGAATCCGAACGCCGTGTCTCCCTGGCAATTCAGCGGATTTGGATACTTGTCAGTGCTGCTGCGAGTTTTACTATGGGTGCTGATCTTCGCGGTCTTTTTTGCTCTGATTGGACTCGTGGTGTGGGTCTTTCTCAAGATGGAAAGGAAACAGGTCGCCGAACTTGATGCCGACCGTTTCGAACCTTCCGAGTCGGACACGGACGCCGAACGCGTGGAAAACCTGCCCTTCAAGGTGAAAAAGCCGCTTGGCGATCTGTTGTCGGAAGCGCGGCGAAACTATGAAGCAGGCAATTATCGCGACGCGGTGATCTACCTGTTCAGCCATATGCTGGTGGAACTCGATAAGCATCAATTTATCCGGCTGGCGAAGGGCAAGACGAACCGCCAATACATGCGTGAACTGGGCGCGCAGCGGACGGTTTCCGGATTGCTACAAAACACGATGCTCGCCTTTGAAGATGTCTTCTTTGGCGACCACGAATTACAGCGACGCGAATTCGAGATTTGCTGGCGCGGTCTTGATGAGTTTCATGGCCAAGTGCGGCAAGGAGAGCGGTCATGAGCGGCATGCCTCGCGGGCGGACCGTTACGCCTTCCAATCAAGGTCGATCCGGCGATAACCGCCGCATGTGGATCATACTGGGCCTGATCATGGTTTGTCTGGTGACCGCCGTCACGTATGTCATCAGCAGTTGGCGGGCCGGCGATACGATTGTCGATACGTACGGTGCACGATCCGGGCTCGCCGGCAGCCGCAGTGTCAACGGAACCGCGGTGTTAGGCAGGCTGTATGAGCAAGAGGGCGCTAGTGTCACCAGTTGGCAACGCTTGTCGCCAAGGCTGCGGAACGCGGACACGATCGTTTGGGTTCCCAATAGCTATTCGTCCCCCACCCCCAGCCACTGTGCTTGGTTCGAAGAGTGGTTGGCCGACGGCTACGATCGTACTCTGGTCTATGTCGGCCGTGATTACGACGCCGAAGTCGCGTATTGGGACGCGGTCAAGCCGCTTGCCCCAGCGGAACAAGCCACCGAAGTCGCCCGCCGACAGGCGATCGCCAAAATGGACAACGCCGCGGCCCGATCGAGATTGGCACCCGAGGACGAAGGCACTTGGTTCACGATTCATCGCGACAAGCCGCCACGGCCGGTAACAATTCTAGAAGGCCCGTGGAGTGACTATGTTGACCCCACGGCGGCGGAAATCACGTTGGGAGAACGCTACGAGCCACCACCACCGTCCGTCAACTATTACAGCAAGGACGTGGAGGTATTGTTAAGCGTGCCACGTAAAGGCTGGATGTGGCCGGATTCCGAACCGCTGGTCACGCGAATAACGAGTGACGACTGGTCCTCGGAATGCCAGATCATTGTCGTTACCAACGGCTCGTTCTTGTTGAACTATGCTTTGGTTAACCACGAACATCGCGCACTGGCGCAATTGTTGGTTGAGGAGTGCGCCGATGTGGACGATACGGTTTTTCTGGAATCGGGTCCCAGCGGACCGGCAATCTTGGACAGAGATCCCGAAAGGAAGCCGCCCAGCGCGTTGGAAATGCTGACGATTTGGCCCGTTCGAGCGGTCACGATCCATGTCGCGGCGATGGCGATCATTATCTGTTTTGCAATGTACCCCGTTTTCGGCCGGCCGGTGCGCTTCATTACGGAGTCGCGATCGGACTTTGAAAATCACATCCACGCGTTGGGTTCGTTGATGGCCAAAACACAAAACTTCAGTTACGCCCGCGAGCGAATCAAGCACTATCATGAACGCGTGCGGCGCGATTCCGGTGCCAGCCACTCCAAGCCAAGGGAACAGGCACCGTCTCCATTTACTCCGTCGCTGGCCGCGATGGCTGGAGGAGCTTCCGCCACCCCTGCCGAAAACTCGCCGCCTGCGGCCGTAAATCCGTACATCGTGCCCGCGGCAATCAAACCGGATGTGGCCACACCGAACGCGAATGCGCCGCAAGCAGAGACTGCGCCGCAAGTAGAAACGGCGTCCCAAGCAGAAACTGGGTCCCAAGCAGAAACAACGTCGCCGGATCAGAATGAACCGCCGGATTCCGAAAGCCCCCCGCCAGCAGAGACTTGATACTTCCTCCTTGAGCAGCCGAGCATTTTTATGTCTTCCTATAATTCGCAAACGTCACCCGTTCCCAATGTCGAATTCGCTTGCGCCCAGTGCGGCCGGCTATTAAAAGTGGCCCAATCGGCCGCTGGTCGGCAAGCCAAGTGTCCGCAGTGCGGCGCGGTGCAACCGGTACCGACGGGCCTCAATCCCGCCGACGGTGATGATTCGCCGGCGCGATCCGACAATCTCGAGAGCTACGGCGCGGCGGCACCTCCGTCACTTCAGCCTGGCGCGCCCATCATCGACCCGCCCGCCGCGCCGGATCAAGCCACGCCGAATCTAGCCACGGCAAACACGACACCCGTGGCCGTGCCGGATAGTCCACCGCCGGCGGCGGCTTGGAATACCGCGCCGTCAACGCCTCCCATTGAATTCGGCACCGCCCCGACTGCCGCACCGGAAGTCAATTTCGATGTCGCGCCGCCGACCTCGGCGCCGCCGGTGCCCAGCCCGGCTTCCACCTATCAGCAAACCGAGACACCAACTAAAAAATTATTCGAGCGAATTATTCACGAGATCGGAAAGGTCTTTGTCGGACAGGACGAACTCGTTCTCGGCACGTTGACGGCGTTGTTTTCCAGCGGTCATATTTTGATCGAAAGCGTTCCCGGTTTGGGAAAGACTCTCTTTGTTCGGACTTTGGGACACGTGTTGGGATGTCAATTCAGCCGCATTCAGTTTACGGCCGATCTCATGCCGTCGGACATCACCGGCGCGCCGATCTTCGATATGAAGACGCAAGACTTCAGCTTCCGGCCTGGACCCGTGTTCACGCAGATTTTGTTGGCCGACGAAATCAACCGCTCGCCCGCCAAGACGCACGCCGCGCTGCTGGAAATCATGCAGGAATACCGCGTTACCATCGACGGCAAAAGCCATTCGTTGCAGCGTCCGTTTTTGGTCATGGCCACGCAGAATCCAATTGAATCCGAAGGGACCTACAACCTTCCGGAAGCCCAGCTTGACCGCTTCATGTTCAAACTGGTCGCCGACTATCCCAAGGCAGTGGAAGAAGCCAAAATTCTGGAATTGCACAGCCGCCAGGTCGATGTGAACAAGATGCTAGAGGACGAATTGGAAACGGTCACTTCACCCGCCGAGATTCTGCGTGTGACCAAGGAGAACACCAACGTACGGGTCGACCCCCGGCTGGTCGATTACATCAACAAAGTCGTCCGCGCGACCCGCGACTGGCCGCAGTTTCACATGGGTGCCTCGCCCCGCGCGGGAATCGCCCTCATGCAAGCGTCTCGCACACTGGCGGCCTTCAACGGCCGCGACTATTCGATTCCCGACGATGTCGTCGAAATCGCGCTGCCGACGCTGCGGCACCGAGTGATCCTGACCGCGGAAGCCGAAGTGGAAGGGCACGACGTTGACGAATTGCTCACGGAACTGGTCCGTTCGGTGGAGGTGCCCAGGCTTTGAACGACGGACCTAATTCCTCGACTTCGTTTATTGACGATCCCGCTCAGTTATGGGAAGCGCTGCAGGGTTTGCCTTGGCTGTGGGTCGGGATCTTCGTGCTGCCGTTCCTCGTGTTCGCCTACTTCCGGCGTATCTTTCCCAACGTCACGCTGGCGCTGCTGTTGGTAATTCCGATTCTGGGCAGTATCACCGTGCTGTTTCAACCGTCGAATTTTTGGATCGTGCTGATCTTTGACGCCGTCATCGCGGCGGTTGGCCTCGCCGACCTGTTGACGGTTCCTAGCTTGAGCAGCGTGACCGTCGAACGCAGCGCGATGCGCATCGCCTCGATTGGCCAGAATCACAAAGTCACGCTGACGGTGAACAATCATTCTAGGCGGCCTTTGACGGTTTGGATCCGCGATGACGTGCCGCAGGAGTGTACTGCCAGCCGAACGGAGTTCGTCATCCGCCTGGCTCCTCGCAGCCGATCGATTTTGACCTACGACATGAAGGCCAGCCGCCGCGGGTCTTTTAATATGAGAAAGGTCTATTTGCGCGTTCGCAGCCGATTGACATTTTGGCAAGCCTTTCGCTTTTGCGCCTGCGAAACGGCGATCAATGTCTATCCCGACATGAAGCAATTGGCCGAATACGCCATCCTGGCCCGCACCAATCGCCTGAGCTTGATGGGAGTCCGACGCACGCGGCGCATTGGGCAAGACAACGAGTTTGAACGGCTGCGTGACTTCACTCGCGACGACAACTACAAACACATGGACTGGCGCAGCACGGCGCGGCGGCGCAAGCTGACCGTCAAGGACTTTCAGACCAATCAAAGTCAGCGGATCATATTCCTGTTGGACTGTGGCCGCATGATGTCGAATCTGGCCCAGGGCCTAAGCCTGCTCGATCATTCGCTGAACTCGATGTTGATGATGAGTTATGTTGCGTTGAAGCAGGGCGATTCGGTGGGCTTGATCTGTTTCTCGGACCATGTGCATACGTTCGTTCCACCGCGCAGCGGCATGAAGCAGATGAACCAGTTGTTGCATGCTTCCTACGACCGCTTTCCGGAGCTTGTTGAATCGAGGTACGACGAGGCTTTTCTCTACCTGCGGACCCATTGTCCCAAACGGTCGCTGGTGGTCGTGGTCTCGAACATCATCGATGAAGTGAACTCGCACCAGTTGCACGTCCACCTTAGTTCACTGGTGGGCCGTCACCTGCCGCTGGGGGTGCTGCTGCGCGATCGCCACCTGTTCGATGCGGCCAATGCCACCCCTCGTGAAGAATTGGACCTGTTTCGCGCGGCCGCCGCCGCCGAGATCCTGACGTGGCGGCATCAAGTGTTGACCGACCTTGAGCACCAGCGAGTCCTCACGATCGACACGTATCCGGAAGACATGACCGCGCCGCTGGTCAATCGCTATTTGGAAATCAAGGCTCGGCACTTGCTTTAGAGGTTGCGGGGCTCCCTGAAGCATCGAGCCAGTCACTCGAGATACCGGGAATGCTGGCGATACGGGAATGCCTCGCGGAAAAATTGCTTGCGGCTTCGTTTCTTTAGGCGGTGATAGCGAACTGCAGATCATCACCGAGTCTTTTTGGTAGAAGTGCCCCTTGAGATTGCATAAGATGACGACAACGGGTGAGGGCGTGAAGGTGAGCGGCTGTGTGTTACAAGGTCACGGTTGCCTCGCACGGCCTACCAGTCGCTGGAGGTACCGCAATCATCGCGCGAGGATCGACTGCGTGCCATTTTTTGAGCCAATTTCATGCACGACAAGAAAATTATTGAGTTGGAGTCCGCCGAACCGCTGCCCGCCGAGCTGCGGTCGCACTCAACCTTCAACGGCTTGTTGATGTTCGTTGGCTTCGCGGGGATCGCGGTTTGTATTTTGGCGATCTTCGGCCTGGCTCTGTTCGTATTTTGCAGCGGCGTTGTCGAGGGCGACCGTTATGCGGAATTGCGAGAGCATGCCAGCGAGTATTCGTCGATCACCAAACCCGAGAGTTCGGCGTTCACGGCTCTCGTGGATTTATTTTTGGGACCAATGCCAGCCGAAGACGATCTGGCGGGCAGTTACATCCGTGGAAAACTGGTGGTGATCGAGCGCGACGCCCGGCTGGAAGACGGGCGGCTGCATCGTTGGCATCGCGAGATACCACTAAGACTGCGAGCTTTTCAAGATCATGAAGTGCAGACGATTGTTTGGGTTGAAAAAACGCTAGAAACCGTCGGCAGGCATTCCGGCGGCGGCAGAATCAAACAGGAATTCTTGACGGGCACGGTCATCGATCGGAATAGACGTCAGATTGTGGGTCGCTTTGTCCTGCGTGGCTATATTCCCGAGGAGGTTTACGTGTCGGTGTCGAGTCGCGGTGAAGACTACGTTTCTCTCGTGGACGTCGAAGATTTTCTTGAGAAGATCGATTACATCGCGCGTCAGCCCGTACTCGAACACGCGGAAGATTTCCTTGAGAAGCCAAGCTTGTCGAAACAAACGACTCAAGAGCGAGCAAGGATTGGCGAGTGGCGGTAGGCTCTCATGTGGTCGTCACGTCGCATCGCGGAATGAGACAAACGGACCCGGGGGCGGCCGCAACTACGCGATTCGGGCCATCACGTCGGAGCGGCCGATCAGGCGTGGTCCGGATGGCTCAACAAATAGCCGTCCACGACAATCGCGTTTTCCTGGTACACCTTGGTTTCGCGCAACAGATCATCGAGCTGCGGCAGGTTGTAATGCGGCACGAACTGATATAGATGGTGCGGCAGGTGGTAGTCCATGTTGTAGGGAAACACGATCCACTTGAACAACGGGTTGCCGCGGAAGTTTCGCGTGTGCGAAAAACCTTCCATGCCTGTGTTGGCGTGTTGAATGTCTTCTCGCAAGATCATTAGGTAGGCGAACGAAGTGGTCAACGGAACGACCCACAGAATCATGTACAGCGCGATCCACGGCTGGCCCGTCCACTGTTGAAGCCAGGCCAGCGAAGTGAGCAGAATCGCAATAAAGAGGGCCCGCTGAATGTTCGAGGAACGGCCGGACATGACCGGCTTGATCTTGGTTTGGGAATAGGCGCTCGTCGGAATCAAGAAGCTGCCAATCAGGAACACCGCCAGACAAACGACCGGCGCGGCCGCCAGCAGCCAAGTCAGGCCCATGGCGACGCCGACGATGAGACTGCCCAGCAAGGCGATCAGGTAGCCGATACTCAAGGCCGGAACCAACAGCGAACGCTTTTCGCCGGTCTTGTAACACTTAGGGCAATCGCCCAGCGTGGCGTAGCGGGCGCGAACCAGCGTGTAACGTACCAGGCCCGGCAACCAAAAATAGAGTTTGAACACGCAGCTCCAGATGAACTCGGCAACCGGCATGGGATACCGAAAGTAATTGCCGCTCGTCATCATTTCTATGACAACAGGGTCAAGCTCCGGGTCGTTCACATGTTGGTGGTGCGCGAAATGCTGGACGCGATAGTTGTGCGTCAAGCTCCACAAGGGATAGAAGCACAGCCAATTCGAGGCAACTTCGTTAAGTTGCCGGTTGCGGAAAAGGACGTAGTGACTCCCCTCGTGGCCCAGCATCGCTAATCGATGCTGCATGACGCCGACCAGGAACGTGGCCACGAAACCGGCTGGAATCAGCCACCACCACGAAAGGCCCATTTGGATCCGGTAGAAGTAAAAGGCCAGTGATCCGGCCAGCACCAAGGCCAACAGCACATATTCGCGCCCCAGGTAAAACCAATTTCGCCAATTGTCCGCTTGCCGCAGTTCGTTGACGCGTCGGCTGAGTTGGGGGTCTCGCAACTCGTCGCTAGGAAGTTCGGAGGGTACTTCGATGGTCGCTAGTTCGCTCATGGCGGATTCCAATCCCCGTCACTTGGGACGGGCTTCTAACTGCTGCAATGTTTCATTAACACGTCGTGCCAGTTCCATGGCGTTTTCGCCGCGCATCATCGTGAAGTGGTCGCCCGCGGACTGTTTCATTTGCAAGTCGTCACCGAGAATCTCGCCCCAACCCAGATCGGCGGGATGAGTTTGGCCCGTCATTTCGGCCAGTACGTTGGGCTGCTCGGGCCGGAACAGAACGATCTTCTGGCCGAAGGCACCGGGCTGATAAGCCTTGATCATCTTGGCGTGCGACTTGCCCGCCTGCACCACGCGCCGCAGATGGTCCGACGACGCATCTTGGGGAACGGCACCGTGCTGCTTGCCGATTTCCAGGGTCAAATCCCAACGGCCCTGTTCGTCAAGGGTTTCGAACGGCTGGGCCGAGAATACTTTCATGTCGATGTTCGCGCCCGAGAACCAATTCGCGAAATTGGCCAGATCGAACAGGAACTGAATATCGTCCTCGACGTTGACGTCGTCGTAAATCGAAGGCAGCGGTGTGTCGAACAGGGCCAGCAAGCCGACCTCCGCGCCTTGCTGACGGAGTTGCCGCGCGATTTCGATCGAATAGATGCCGCCCGCCGACCAACTTGTCAGATAATAAGGGCCTTCGGGCTGAAGATCGCGAATCGCCTGGATGTAGTCCCGCGCCATGTCATCCAGCGACAGATGCGGATCGAAACGGCCTTCGCTGCCTCGTCCCTTCAGAGCGTACACCTGACGCTCGCCGCCCATCGCTCGAGCAAAATCGTAGTAGCAACCCACATCACCCCCCAACGGGTGAACGCAAAACAGCGGCGGCTTGCTCCCTTCGTTCTGTAACGGAACCAGCGGGCTCCAGTCTTCTTCCTTTTCCATCGGAGCTGTCGCCGTGGTTTCGGTCGTGCCCTCGTCGCTGGCGATTGCCTTGGCGGCATGTTCGGCAAGGGTGGTGATGCTGGGAGTTTCCAAAAAGGCGGCCATCGGCATCTGAAACGCCAATGTGCGTTCGAGGTTGTTCTTCAGTTCCATGGCCAGCAGCGAATCCATGCCGAGTTCGCTTAGCGGTTGCGACTGGTCGAGATCGTCCGCTTCCAAGCCCATGATGCGGGCCAGTTCGTCGGTAAAGTATTCGCGCAACAGCGTCTGCCGCTCGTCCAGATCCGCGCCCAACAGGCGGTTGCGATATTCGTGGTCGACGTCTTCGGCCGCCGAATCGTCCGAGGCGTTGCCTTCCGTTTCGGCAATCGTCGCCAACAACGAGGGAACTCGGCCCGACATCAGTTTGAACATGTCCGACCAATGGGCATCCATCACCGTTACGTTGGTCGCATCGGCTTCCAGCAAGCGGCCGATCAGGTCGAGCCCGTTTTCGGGGTCGATGAGGTCCATGCCTCGTGATTTGATTTGGTCTTCGCGGCCGCCTTCGGCAGCCATACCCGATCCGGCCCACGGACCCCAGTTGATCGACGTCGCGGGCAGCCCTTGTGAGCGGCGGAACTGCGCGAGTCCATCCAAAAACGCGTTGGCGGCCGCGTAGTTGCCTTGACCTGGCGAACCCAGAATACAAGCGACCGACGAGAACAACACGAAGAAATCGAGCGGTTGGTCCAACGTGGCGGCGTGCAAGTTCCAGCCGCCTTGAACCTTGGGGGCCAGTGCCTTATCCAACTGATCCAGTTCCATGTCGAACAGCACGCCGTCGGCCAGCACGCCCGCTGCGTGAATCACGCCGCGCAACTTGGGCCAGTCTTTGGGAATCTGCGAAAAAGCACCCTTGAGCGACTGCTGGTCGCTGGCGTCGCCTTGAATCGCGGTGATGGAAACGCCGTCGGTGGCGAGCGCGTCGATCGATTGACGGGCCTCGTCCGACGGCTCCCGGCGCGACATCAGGGCAATTCGCTGGGCACCTTGCTCGACTAGCCAGCCAGCAACGCGCAAGCCCAGTGCTCCCAAGCCGCCGGTGACCAGGTAGGTACCGTCGGCGCGAATCAATTTGGCTTCGTCGTCGGCCTCTTGTTGATCGTCGGACGGATCGGCCGCGTCGCGTTCCAAAGAGACGACCACCTTGCCGATGTTCTTTCGCTGCGCCATGTAACGGAAGGCGTCCACGGTCTCGTCGATCGAGAACTGAGTCAGCACAAGCGGCTGATAGATGCCGCGATCGAAGTACTCCATCATCTCTGGGAACATCTTGCGAACGTAATCGGGACGCTGCCGCAACATGCGATCGAGGTCGATGGCGAAGTACGACAAGTTGTCCTGAAACGGCGCAAGTCCGATCATCGAGTTCTTATAGATGTCGGTCTTGCCGATTTCGAGGAAGCGGCCATAAGCGCGCAGGATCCCCAAGCTCTTGGGGATCGCGTCGCCCGGCAGCGAATTGAGGACAATGTCGACTCCCTCACGCCCTGTCGCCGCCATGATCTCGTCGGCGAAATCCACCGTGCGCGAATTGAGGACATGCTCGACGCCCAGCGATCGCAGGTAGTCGCGTTTCTCGTCGCTGCCGGCGGTGGCGAAAACCTCGGCACCGATGTGCTGGGCAATTTGAATCGCGGCCAATCCCACGCCACCCGCACCGGCGTGAATCAAAACCCGTTCGCCGGGCTGCATTTGAGCCAGCCGAATGAGCCCGTAATAGGCCGTCAGGAACGTGATCGGCACGGTGGCCGCTTCGCAATCGTCGATGTTTTTGGGTTTGGGAACCAGGCAGTAGTCCGCCGTCCGGGCGTGCGAAGCGAAACTGAAGGGCACGACGCCCATCACTTCGTCGCCGACTTGGAACGCGTCGACGCCTTCGCCGAGGGCCGTCACGACTCCCGAACACTCAATGCCCAATGGCACGACCTTGTCCTTGATTCCCGGATACAATCCCATCGCCTTGAGCACGTCGCTGAAGTTGAGCCCCGTGGCGCGCACTTCCAATTCGACCTGGCCCGGCTCGGGCAATTCGCGTTTGCTCGATTCAAACCATAGCGAATCGAAACTGCCGGCCGTTCCCAGCCGCAGACGGAACGGGGAATCCTTGGCAACAGACAGTGTTCCTTGTTGCTTTGAATCGTCCGCCGCGATGGCTTGCGGATCGCTTTTCAGCCGCGCCACGAATCGCTCGTTACCCCGATAGGCGATCTGGCTTTCATCCGTGGGTTGCGAAAGTTCATTGGCGACAGCTCGCGCCGCATCCGACTTCGATACGTCCGGATCCAAATCGAGCAGCCGGCATTTCAGCTCCGCGTGTTCGACCGCGGCGACTCGTCCCAGTCCCCACAAGGCCGACTGGGCCGGCGAGAGGCTGGAATCTTCGTCGGTAACGGACTGAGCACCGCGCGTCGCCAGCCACATTTGAGGCGGCTTGGGCAGACGAGCCCGGGAAACTTGGCGAATCAACTGCAGCACGCTGCCGGTACTCAGACTGCGTGCGGACTCGAGTTGTTGTTTTCCATCGCGTTCCAATACGGGAACATCCAAGCTCCACAGATGGACGATTCCAGCACAGCCGGTACCGTCTTTTCCAATGACTTCTTCAAACAGCCGTTTGTAGTCGTCGGTCGCGAGCGGATTGATCCGGTACAGGCCCGCGTCGCCGTTCTCGGCAATCGTTTCGCTGAACTTGTCGCCGGGAGTGACCATGATGCAGCGGCATTGGCCATGAATCGAATCGGCCAGTTGCCGGGCCACGCCTTGCGAATCCGCGAAGATAACCCACGTGCCCCGTGGTGCCGCGTTGGCTGCTTCGTCCAGCGCCTGCCGCTGCCAGTGAATCTGGTAGAGCCAATCGCGTACATCGGTCTCGCCTGCTCCGCCCACGGACTTGCCCACTCGCTGGACTCGAACGCCGGAAAACTCGACCAACACTCGCCCCGATTCGTCCACCAAAAACACATCCGCTTCCACGGCCTCCGGGCTGGGGCCGTCGTCATCCGACGTGCGGATGGCGTAGGTGAGCATGTTGTCGCAAAGCTCGCCATGAATTTGAACACGGTTCGCGCCAGTCGGCATATAGGTGTACGGAGAGTAGGAACCATCTGATTCTAGCGGAACGACGCTGGCGACCGATTGGAAACAGGCGTCGCCGAGAGCGGGATGTAGGTGATAATCGCTCAGTTCTTTCACGATTTTCTCGGGCAAATTGACCTTGGCAATGGCGCATTCGTCGGCCCGTTGCACCTCCTCCAGCACCTCGAACGCGGGACCATAAGCGAGTCCTCGCGATCGCATCAGCTCGTAGAATTCATCGCGTGTTTGTTCGCTGGTAACGTTTTCGCGAACTTCATCCAAATCAACGACGCGCGGTGTCTTTTCCTCGGACTCCGCGTGGCGCAGATTGCCGCAAGCGTGCAGGGCCCAGCGAGAATTTGGATCTTCCGTGTCGGCTGGGACGCTATAGACTTCAAAGTTGCATTGCCCGCCCATTTCCTTGGAAGCCGTCACCTGCACGGCCCGGGGGTGGCTTTCCGGCAGGAACATGGCCTGCTGAATCGAGATGTTTTCTAGCAAGTGATGGCCGTCGCCAAAGACCTGCTCGGCGGTTGCAAAACCTTGTTCGATGTAAGCCGCCGCCGGTACCACGGGTGAACCCTGCACTTGGTGGTCGACCAGGTATGCGGGAGAACGGCTACTCAATCGGCCTTCGAATAGCGTCGCATCCAAAGCCGACGGAATGCGACTGCCCAGCAAGGGGTGTACGACCGGACCGCCACGGCCGCCAAGAGATGATCGCTTGGCCGTGTCAGCGGTGAACCAATATCGATTCTGCTCGAAGGGATACGTCGGCAATATGACCTTGCGCCGCGGCCAAGGCGAATCGAAGCCGCGCCAGTCAATCGTCGCGCCAGCGCCGTACAACTCGGCCAACGTGTTAAACAAGATCTTCGAGTCGCTTTGGCCCTTTCTCAAGGAGGGCAGCCAGGCGGCTTCCGACTTGGGCAAACAGCGTCGGCCCATTCCCAGCAAGATGGGAGCCGGGCCGATTTCGAGCATGACGTGGACGTTCTGTTCCGTCAACAATTGCATGCCGTCCGCAAAACGAACTGCATTGCGGACATGACTCCGCCAGTAGCCGGCGCGAGGCGGTTCCTCGGTGATCAACTGGCCGGTCAAATTCGAGACGACAGGAATCTGGGGAGCTTGAAAGTCGATCGTTTCGGCGAACGATTCAAACTCATCCAACATCGGGTCCATCAGCGGCGAATGAAAAGCGTGCGATACCGTCAAGGGTTGCGTCTTCACGCCGTCGGCTTCAAACTGCTCGATTAACTCCTGCACCGCATCGGCCTTGCCGGAAATCACGGTGTTCTCGGGGCCGTTAGCCGCCGCGATCGAGACGCGTGTCTCGAAGCCGCGAAGTTGCTTTTGAGTTTCGTCCATGCTGGCGAAGATCACCGCCATGGAACCATCCCGGGGCAGCCGCTGCATCAAGCTGGCTCGCTTGGCGATCAGCCGCAGTCCATCCTCCAAGCTGAGGATTCCGGAAACGGTCGCCGCCACGTACTCACCCACGCTGTGCCCGATCAGCACGCTGGGCTCGATGCCCCATGAACGCCACAGTTTGGCCAGCGCGTACTCAATCGAGAACAACGCGGGCTGCGTGTAAGCGGTCTCGTCGATCGGTGTCGGAGCGTCGGACTCGGGGTACAGGACTGAAAGCAATGATTGCTCGAGTTCTTCGCGCAAGATGGCGTCGCACTCGTCAAGCGTCTCGCGGAAGACCGGCTGGGTTTCGTACAACCCCCGGCCCATCCCTACATACTGCGACCCTTGCCCGGTGAACAAGAAGGCCACTTTCGGCGCGGTCGCCAATTTTACCTGCGCCAGTTTGACTCCCGAGGCTTTCTTGCCTTCAGCAATCGCCGCCAATTTTTCCAAGAGGTCGGTTCGGTTGGGGGCGGCAATCGTGGCTCGATGATTGAAATGCGACCGGCCCACGTTCATCGAATTACAAAGGTCGGCAAGCGCGACATCCGGGTTCTCGCTAACAAATTCCGCGTGCCGCTTGGCCAACCGTTCCAAAGCCGATTTGGACTTTGCCGATAGCGTCATCAAGTGCAAGTCGCGATCGATCTCGGGCGCGGCCGGCTGCTTCGCCGGCTGGGCCTCTTCGATGATGACGTGCGTATTGGAACCGCCAAACCCGAACGAACTAACGCCGGCAACTCGTGTTTTTCCGTACGTCTTCCACTCGGTCAATTCTTGAGGGATCCGCAGCCGCGTGCCGTCCAGCGACATGTGCGGATTGAGTTCGTGAAAGTGCAACTGGGGCGGAATCTGGCGGTGCTGCATCATCAGCACGACTTTGATGATGCCCGCGATTCCCGACACGGTTTCCGTATGGCCGATGTTGGCTTTGACCGAACTGATGTGCAGCGGCGAGTCCTTTTCGCTACGTTGACGAAACACCTTGCCCAGCGCGTCAACTTCGATGGGATCGCCCAGCGGCGTCCCGGTGCCATGGGCCTCGATATAGCTGACTTGGTCGGTGGTTAGTCCCGCTTGTTTGAGCGCGGCGTGAATGCACTTTTGCTGCGAGACGCCGTTGGGGGCGGTAATCCCCGACGTGCGACCATCTTGATTGGTCGCGCTGGCGCGAACGACCGCCAACACGTTATCGCCGTCGCGTTGGGCGTCGGTCAGCCGCTTGAGCACGATCATGCCGCAACCTTCGCCCCGGACATAGCCGTTAGCGGCCGAATCAAACGGCCGGCAATGGCCGTCGCTGGATAGCATCTGAGCCTTGGAAAAAGCGATGGTCGTTTCGGGAGTCAAAATCGCATTCACTCCGCCCGCCAAAGCAGCATCGCAATCGCGGTTGCGCAATGCCTGCATCGCCAAGTGCAGTCCCATCATGCCCGACGAACAGGCGGTGTCGATTGCCATGCTGGGTCCGCGCAAGTCGAGAATATAGGAGACCCGATTGGCGGCGATGCTTAGCGCGTTGCCCGTGCCGACATGGGCGTCGATGTAGTGGTAGTAGTCCTCGAATTGCGAGGGAATTTTTGAATAGTCGGTGCCGCCAATGCCCACAAAGACTCCGGTCGCGGTGCCGGACATCCGATCGGGTGCCAGGCCGGCCACCTCAAGCGCCTCCCACGAGACCTCCAGCAGCAATCGTTGCTGCGGGTCCATGCGCGATGCTTCGCGGGGCGAAATGCCGAAAAACATCGGGTCAAACTGATCGATGCCATCGACCATCCCCGCCCACTTGACCGACATCTTGCCCGTCTCTTGGCCCGTTGAGTCATACAGCCCCTCAACATCCCACCGCCAGCTCGGAATTTCGCCCGTGCCGTCGATACCATCGTGGATGATCCGCCAATACTCTTGCAGATTGTGCGCGCCGGCGAATCGGCACGACATGCCGACAATCGCAATCGGCTCGGCGACCCCCGGCTTTTTCTTTAGACGCTGTTCCAGCAACCGCCGTTTGGCGGGCGAAAGGTTCGTCAGTCTTTCCGATAGCTCAACCATTCCTGACCTCACTGACTACTGACCGCAATGCGCCAGCTCTTTTCGGCGCGAACCGGCGATCGATAATTCGATGCCGGACACTTCCTAGAGCGAAACCAAGGAGTCCTTGGATTGCTTCTCTGTTTGATAGGGTCGATATTCAAGCATATGGATGTCATACGGGCCGTCGATGCGGTAAGAAATACCACGCCACTCGACGCGCCGCATGAACATGGCAATAAAGGCGGCCGCCGAATAGGTGAACTGGGTCAGCGGCAAAGCCAATAGCAATTTCAGAAGTACTCCGGCGTTAAACCAATCAACCGGCTCGTTGCGGGCTCGCACGACACGGCTCACGGCCGCCTCCAGCATCGCCAGAATGATCAGCACCGAACCCAGGTAAGCCGCCAGTCCGCCAAGCGACCACCACAACGGAGCCCACTGCTGGGTCCATAACGAGATCGCAATGATGACGACGGCCGCCACGACCCCGATCGACGTGATCACCGACTGCCCAATGACTTGTGGCCAGTGCGGATGGTAAAGCCGCGACAACAGCATTTGGCGAGCCATCCAAGGGACGAAGCCCGGCATGTACACCGTTTCACGATTGGTCATCATCACGGTGGGAACAAAGGCGGTGCGATATCCCTGGCGGCGGGCTTCGGCATAGATCGTGGTATCGAAGCCGAATGCCTTGGACCACTGCGAGAGCAGATCGGATTCGCGAAACAGTTTCAGATTAACCGCGACCGAGCCGCCCCAAGTATAGTTGCCCCAAAACATCTGCACGACCGAGCCGACGTTCCAGACGTAACGGACCAGCGCCGCCCAAGTGGCTTGCTCGGGCATGTACCAGCGGTTTCCGGCGGACGCCACAACCTCGGGATCAAGTAGCGGAGCAACCAATTCACGCAGCCAGCTTGGGTGGGCCACCACGTCGGCATCTAGAATCGCGACCACCTCATACGACTCGTCCAATTCAGAGATCGCCTGCACCACGCTGCTGTTGACCAAGCTGCACGTTTCTTGGCGGTTTTGTAGTTCGTGAATCTGCACGTTGCCGGCGTTGTGACGCGATACAATTTCCTCGGCAACTTCCCAAGCCGGATCGTCGCGATGGTCGACGATGATGCGAATGTCAAAACTAGGATAGTCCTGGCTCAGCAAACCAACGATGCAATTATCCAAGAAGGGGTCGCTGCCGCGCAAGCAGAGCAGCACGGCGGCCTTGGGCAGTCCTTCGTCCGGAGGCAGTTCTTGCCGGGGCCGGCCCATGACCCGCGCGAATCCGATCGCACAAACCAGTTGCACGAGAGAAAACAAGGCCAGCACGCCAAATACAACAATCGCGATGATTTCCAAATCCAAGTCCCCCGCATTCAGCGGCGTTTTGTTCCGTTCGCCGATCAGGCCCCGGACACGCCGATGTGAACTGAATCCGTCGGTTGGTCGTTGGCCCGTTCCTTCATTGGCTCAAACACGAGTTGCGGCATGAGCCACAACCAAGCTTCCACGTTCCTTTTTCCGGACAGTATTGGCAAGTCGATTTGATGTTGGCTCGCCGGATCACAGAATTGAGTTCCAAAGCTGCCGTGGCCGACAAGCAGTTCGTGGTCGACCCCGTCGGGGCAGCCTTGATCCCCTACTTTGACGATATCGTCAATTTTGACCCCTACGCGTCGTGAAAAATCTTCCAAGGCGGCACGTTTGCCCACTTTGGAGTGGATATCCACGGACGTTAGGACGATCGCTCCGTTTTCTTCGATCGAGCCGCTAATTTGGGCTCGCACGGGAATCATTGCTAGCGACAGCAAATGATTCATCGACCGCACCATTTGTCGCTGGCGTGATTTCTCATGGGGCCAAATCGTTATCTTGTAGTTGGTCACATCGTAATCGTCCAACCAGGTCAGCAAGTGTTCGCGCAGAATTCGCATCGTGGCCGCCGCCAGATACGAAGGCAACGGACGATCGAAGAATCGATGGCCGGGTCCATCCAGCCGATATCCAATGGCACCGTTGTAGGGATAGGTGTAGAGGCCGTTGAGCAAACTCCGATCAACCGTTGCCACGAGCTTGTCCAGCAACCGCGTCTTCAACGACTCGTTGCGACGACCGGTAATGAAGGCGATCGGCAGTCGCATCCCGGCCAACTCGATCAACTTGGCCAACACATCGTCGCGAAGCTGGCCGTCGGCGTCGAGCAGGTTGCCGTCCACGTCGAAGACCGCCGCCTGATAGCTGCGTTTGATCGCCTCGCGAAATCTTTGCTGAACCACTTCCGGTTTGAATCCCGAACTGAGGCTCTCCGATTCGTCGTCGTCCTGCAACTCGTGCATCGACTCCGAGACGCCCACGAAATCCGCCAGACGAATCACCTCGGAAGAAAGTGCCTTCGCGTTTGCCTCGACCGCTCTGGCCTCGGCGATGGTATTGAATCCTTTGCTCTCGCGGGCATCCGCGATGGCGGCCGCCGTCAAAATTCCACCCCGTTCGGGGATCAGATTGATTGCCTGCAGCAAATCGATTTCGGCGCGCGGATCGTGGGAAGTCACCAGCGGCTGCCAATGCCGCAGGGCGTCGAACAGTACGTCCGCCTTGGCCACGAACAAGCTGGCGTCGTGTTCGCCGAACAGCCGTTTTTTGTGAGGATCGACCTTCGTTTGAAACATTCCCGTCGCTCGGCCGTCGGCATCGCGTTCGACACCGGCGTACGGATCCATCTCCCAAGTGGTGGGCATGGTCACCGCCGAATCGCCGAGCGCCTTGTGAATCATCGCCGTTTCGACCATCGTTGAAAGTCGCAGATTTGGCGCGTCGGCCCAGACGATCATGATGTTCTCGTCGTCCGCCGCGAACTCGTCCGCCGTGGCCAACACCGCCGCGCCGGAACCGCGGGGCTCGGTCACCAAGGTATGTTCGCGATTCGACACTTGGGCCAAAGCCTGGCGGATCGCCGCGTCGTTTTCACTGTTGGTAACCACCAGGAAATTCGGGTCGAGCACTTGCGCCTTTTCGGCCAAATGCACGATGCAGGGCCGTCCGTTGATCGGGTAGACCGGTTTGGGAATATCGCCTTCCAGTCGCGAACCGCGCCCGTTGGCCGCGATCACGACGCGAATCCGGGCGGCGGAAACCGACTGCTGTAAATCTTCGACACCCAGCAGACGTTTCACCAGGCTGGCCGCTTTCTCCCGGTCAATGGTCTGTGAAATCGGACTCAAGAGCATGTGCCGCAGGATCTCTTTGGCCTGATCATCTTTTGCAGGGCGAAGCGTCGTCTTATGGCGATCCGTCAGCGAGACGATTTGACGAGCTAAGGCGTCGCCGTCGTGAAGCCCCACATGCTGGTGATCTTCGACATCGGCGACAACGACCTCGATCCCCATCCGTTCGATTTCCAGGCGGTCGATCGGAATTCGGATGACGCCGTCAAACGTGTTGGTCCGGCAACCGTGATTGTTGACCAGCACATAGTCCATCACGTCGTGCAAAAAGTAGCTCGCCCCCAACTGCTGCTGCAGAGACTTCTCCAACTCGCGCAGTTGTTCGGCCAGCGTGAAGGTGCCTCGCTCGCGAATTAAGTTCGCCACGAAGATGCGAGGGCCGCAGGCATCGCGAAGCGCCGCCCAGCAGCCATCCGAAATCAACGTCGGGACTAAACTGGAATCGATCGTCGTCGGAGCGAACACCACCAAATCCGCCGACCGGATCGCCTCCGCCGCCCGATCCGACAGCGACAACGGCTGGTGCGCCTCGGCGAGTAGTGCATCCTTTTCGTCCTGGTCCAGCAACGCGTCGATGCGAGCGGCTTCACCGTCGCCCAGCCGATGGGCCAGCAGGTAGTGGCCAATAATGTCTTGGTCTAGCGAATCGTCAACCACCGCCGCCTCGTTGGCCAACAAGCGGCCGTCGCGGGTGGTCGCCACGAGGTGCAAATCGCGGAAATTGTTAAGGATGATTTCGGCCCGCACTTGCAGCACTTCCGACAGTTCCGCGATGGTAGCCTGGTAGTCACGTTCGTTCTTGAAAAACGCACCCGTGAAGATCAAATTGCGTAGTCTGAAATCGTCCAAGTCATAGGGCTGAGCGACCGCCCGAGCCTGGTCGACAAAAAAGCGCAGATAATCGCGAAATGCTTCTTTCACCGTGACCGGCAGGCGGTCAAGACGGTTCTCCAGTTCGGTGCTTCGAGTTGGCTGACCGGCGGCAATTCGCTCGACAACCGCGATCATCGTCGCGACGCCTTCGCGCTCGGCCAGCGTCAGTTCGAGGAAGCTGAGAATCTCGCTCGCGCCAGGTTGATTGGGATCGAGCGTGGCCATCATATTCTTGGCGATGTCGGACGGTCCCAACATGCCGAAATCGCGACGGATCCGTCCCGTGCTTTTCCCATCGTCGTAGGCATTCACGATCAACTTCAACGACAATTGAGGTTCGCCCACGCGCAACAAACTTTGCGTTAGCCGATTTGACCCGGTCCCTCCGGAAAAAATGGCGCAAGTCATTTTCCGAGAGGGCTTTGCCGCTGCAGTGACGGCGGTTGGATGGTCCATTGGCGGGTTCGCTCTGACGTGGCTGGTTGAAGCTCGCCAAGAGATGCTCGGAAGCTCAACCGCACTGGGGGCGGGCGGGAAGGATCTACTCAGATCTGCGGCAACCTAACCTCTATATCGGCGGAACCGGATGTCCTGCTTAAAAGGCTCCGAGATATGAATTTAGGCGTTTCTGTAAGTATAGAAGGTTAAGGATATTTGTATCGTCGAAAAACTTCAAGGATCTGCTGCCAGAATTACCCAAACGGAACATGCCCCCCGTTGGATAGTAGGGTTGGACCAGGATGCAGGGCTGGGGGCGTGCGGTCGGCTTTCGGCCGGCCACATCAATTTCGGGGAAGCCAGCAGAAATTCCGCAGGGTCCACGAGATCGCAGTCCGATATTCATACTGATGCCCCTATTTTCCTGCCCTTTCTGGATCATCTGCCAACTGAACGGAGCCAAGGCTCACGGGTGGTAGTTCCCACTCCGTTTCGGTTGTGATCCTAGCGCCCCAGAGTAGCGTTCATGGATGTCCTGCTCGTCCTGTCGATCGGATTTTTCGTTGGTTTAATACTGCTGGCGCTGGCGCAAACACCGTTCGTGGCGCGAATGGTCGCCGACGCGGCCCGGGTGCGGCCACCAATTCTGGCGGACGGTGATTGCCCTAAGGTGGCCGTGATCCTCTGTTTACGTGGCAGCGACCCCTTCTTGAGAAACTGCATCGAGGCGCTATTAGACCAAGACTATCCGAGTTACCACATCTTCGTGGTCGTGGATGACATCAATGATCCGGCGGCCGAAGCCGTCCGAGACGTCATCCAACATCGGCGCGATGCCGACGCCCTTTTGAAGATTCAGGTACTCATCCGGCGACTGACCACCTGCAGCCTGATCAACAGCGGCTGGGTGCAAATCCTCGACACGCTGGACGATTCGTACGAAATCCTGGTCGAAGCGGACGCCGACGCGATCACTTATCCGACCTGGATCCGCGAACTTGTCTCACCCTTGGTGGATGGCGAGGTCGGAGCCACAACCGGACATCGCTGGTATGAACCAACGACCTTAAGTTGGGGCTCGTTGGCTCGATACATTTGGAACTCAGCGACCACCGCGTCAGTGATTCACTCAACGGTCTGGGGCGGAAGCTGCGCGGTAAAGCGAGCGTGTATCGAACAGTCCGCGTTGATCGAGCGGTTGCAAACATCCTTGGTCGAGGATTTGGTCATTTATCAAGAGATGGTGAGACTTGGCAAACGGGTGGCGTTCGTCCCGACCGCGATGATGATTAATCGCGAGACATGTACTTTGACCGAGTTTTTTCGCTGGCTTCAAAGGCAACTTCTAATTGGCCGCCTTTATCAGCCGGTGTGGTCCATGATTCTTGGCCACGGCGTGGCCACGGCG
>JAJDEH010000448.1 GCA_029259935.1 Planctomycetota bacterium | reverse complement strand
TCCCCCTTGGCAAGGGGGAGAACCACACTCGCATGCCTGAAGTCTCCGTTGTCCTGCCTGTGTTTAATGGCGCTTCGACCATTGCCCGAGCGGTGGGTTCGATCCTCGATCAGACGTTGCGCGATATCGAGTTGATCGTGGTTGATGACGGTTCGACTGACGAGACGGCTGCTGTCATTCGCACGATTCGCGACCCGCGTTTAAGATTGCTTTCGTGCGAACATCGGGGCGTCGCGGCGGCGGCCAACACGGGCACTGAAACGGCGGCCGCCCCGTTCATTGCCCGCATGGATGCTGACGACTTTGCCTATCCGCGACGGCTTGAGATTCAACTGCATCTAATTCAAGAGCGAGATCTCGACGTGGTCGGCTGCCAAGTCCGGATTGTGAACGAAGCAGACGAGGCTTCTCTTTCGATGCGCCGTTACGAGACGTGGATCAACGACGAGACTCTGGAAGGAGATCGAATATCGGCTCTGCGGTTCGTGGAGTTGCCGTTGGTCAATCCGACCATCTTGGCTCGACGCGGCTATTTTGAATTGGGACATCGCGACTGCGATCTTCCCGAGGACTACGATTTGATGTTGCGCGCCGCCGCCCACGGAATGCGTTTTGGCAAGGTCGACGAAGTGCTGTTGGATTGGTCGGACTATCCAGACAGGCTGACGCGTACCGATGCGCGCTATTCACGGGAGGCGTTCGACCGTTGCCGGCGGTCGCATCTGCTAGACGGTCCGCTGCGCGATGTCGATCGCGTTGACCTGTGGGGAGTTGGAAAGACGGGCAAGCCATGGCTCCGCTGGTTACTGGATCGAGATCTTACCGTTCGGCGCGGATACGATGTAAACCATCGCAAGGTGAATGAAAGAATCCACGGCGTTCAGATTGCGCATCCCCAAGAAATGCCCGCCGCCGATGGCACTCCGCTGGTCATCGCCGTTGGAGCCGAGAATGCCCGCGAAGTGATTCTGCCTCAGATCCGGTCGAAAGGATATGTGGCAGGTGCCGATGCTTGGTTTGTCGCATGAATGACAAGGCCAAGCACATCCGCTAGGACTTGGAGGCTTTCTTTTTCGTCTTTTTCTTTGCCGCCTTTTTCTTTTTGGCTGGCGTTTCCTTTTTCTTTGCGGATACCTCGGGCTCTTTCGTGGCCTTCTCTTTGGTAGCCTTTTTCTTCGCGGCTTTCTTCGCGGCTTTCTTCTTCGTCGGCTCTTTGGCGGTGACGTCTTCCTTCGGCTTCGGTGCCTCTTCCGAGCCGCCGTCCACGATTCCCGAATATAACTCCCAACCCTTCTTGATATTGGCTTCCTTCAGCTTGTCGAGCAGTTCGTCAATCTGCTCGCGCGAATTGGAGACTCGAACTTCGCGCGATAGCGGCGTTTTGCGGTTGGGACTAAAATCGGTGTAGTGCACGACGTAGGCCGGATATTCTTCGTGTTCGGCTTCCTTGTTGGTCTTCCATACCAAGAACTTGCGGACCATGGTCTCGCCCTTGAGCTGCTTGGTGTACACCTCGCGGCGCAAGACTTCGCTTTTGGGCAGCGTCATCTGACTGGCGTCGCGATCGATCAGCGGCACTTCGACGATGTCGGCAATCTGCTGGACGCGCACATCCGTGGGATTGACGCTTTTGTCCTCACGGCGACGAATGAACTGCGGCGAGATCACACTGACCAGCGGCAATCGCCGAATGACTTCATACTTGGGGCCGCCTGATTCATTCCAATTCAGCGCCATGCGATTGACGGTGCCGCCGCGCGTGGTTTGCGAGACCATATCCAGACAGCTAATCTCGATCACCCATTCGGGGCGCACCATCTGGTAAGCAACGTGATCCGAGTTGACCTCGGCGTATTCACTCTCGACGATCATGTCCTTGAGGTCGCTGAGCATTTCGCGCCGAACGTCTTCGCTGAATCCGCCGCCGACCCGGCACAGCACGTGCAGAGTCTTGTCTTTCCTCATCAGGGCCAGCAGCAAATCGTGCATCATGCCCTGGCGTTCATCGGCCGATTCGGTGAACCCAATGACGACCGCGTCGATGGTGTGTCGTGGCTTGATCTTGAACAGCCCGGCCGTATCGCTGCGAACGACTAGTCCTTCCGCCCCCTCGTCGTCGACCCACTTTTGAAACTGCTTCTGAATGTCCTGAACGTCTTTCGCCCAGACAAATTCGACCGGATGCACCCGCCGGCCGCCATCGAAAGTCTTTTCGATCGTTTTCCATGTTTCGATAAAATCACCGCCAGCCGATTCGCCGTCCAGCGAGATCACATCGAAAACAGCGAAGCCGAGCCGTTCGAGTTCCGCCGCGGATTCTGGCTGCCGAGCGACGTGGGTCACATCATGAACTCGTGGTCGCCGTCCCTCGGTTTCCGCGACGTACAATTCGCCGGCAATCATGGCCTGCTTCACACCATGCTTCTTGAGCAGTTCGACAGCTTCCGCTTGCCATGGCATGCCAACCCGCACCGTTCCGCCCGGATTGACGGTATAGGCCTGGCCATCTTGATACACCAGAACCGTGAACTCGCCGTCGATCTTACGGCTGACGTGATAGTCGGCCGTGGGAATTTTTTTGCTGATGTCGTCGCGATCCAGGGGGTACATCCGCGAACCGGTCTGCCGCCGATAGTCCTGAACGCGCGGCAACACACCGGGGTCGTCCAGCGCCGTGGCCGGCGCGACACCATAGTCGCCCAGTTTGATTTCAACTCGCGACTTGTCTAGAAAACCGTTGCTTGCAGCCATGACCGAGATTTACTCCGACGATTCCGTGGGGACTTTGAGTTCCAGGTTGGACAGATGCAATAGCAGGCAGTACTTGTCGCCCTCGGTGCGGCCTTCCAGAAAGCCGCGGTAGGGAGTGCCGCCACGACGCAGGATCAGCGGTTGATTCGACTTGGGGCCGGCGCCCAATAACATCAAACTGTCTTTTTCTTCCAGTTCCTTGGCCATTCCGTGCAGGAAATCGTAAGTCAAGCCGTTGATGTGCATCAGTTGCATTTTTCCGGAAAACACAAACTTGCGGCAGGCTTCGTCTTTTTTAATCATCTTGCCCGACCAACGCAGTGGCGAATCTTCGGTGACGTTTTGGGGCGCGACCGCCCTTGGCCGCCGATCGCGCTCGGAACCGTCGGGATTGTGAATGATTTCAAATTGCTGCACGCGATGGACGATCTTTTGATCCTTGTCGATGAAAACGCGTGACGTGTCTTTCAGAAACCCGCCCGTCATTTCCATATCGACTTCGGGATCGCCGTCGATCAGCGCCTGAGCCACTTTATCCAACCCGCCAACCCGTTGCGTGATCGCGGCGACATCGTGGTCGACGGTTGACTTGATAATCCGGATGTTGCCCGCTTGCCGATTCTGCGCGTCGACCCAACGAACCTTGAGGCGGCTTTGAACGCTGTCCAGGTTTACAACCGCGTCGCGGCCGGCGCTGTTGGCGATACTGAGTTCTGCCACGAATCGTCTCCCGTTTTGAATTTCAAATATGAGCCGCCCGGAATCTAAGCCGGCTACCGCTAGATCATGTCGAAGTCCATCAAGTCGCCTTCATCCGCCGCAGCTTCTTCTTCGACGGCGGGCGCGGCCTGCTGCAAGCCGACCATCGTCACGTCGGTGGGGTTTCCGACGGCAAAGAAAACATGTCCCTCGGCCGACATCAGCAAGAACCCGGCATCGGCCTCCAATCCGCCACGAAAACTGTAAGGGAACTTGTAGATTGCTCCCGCCTTCAGTTCCTCGACCAACGCGTCGGCTTGGTCTTCGGTTTCCATGCAATACACCGCGCGTACATTGTGATTGAGATACTCATCCATGCTGACCTTTTCCAGCAAGGGCACGGCCGCTCCGAAGGAAGAGGCGACAGGCGCAATTTGGCGGCCTTCTAGATCAACCGGCCGCAGTTCCGATCGGTCGCACCAATCACCGTCAGCCGACAGGTAGCCGATCCCCGTGCCACCGCGTCCGACGACCGTGCGGCCGTCGCCCGCCAACGTCGCCAGCTCGCACTTACCGCCGTCGTCGCCCAAGACCTCGACGTCCTTATAGCCGTACAGCTTGGAGCGATCGATCTTGGACATTTGAAAGGAGATTTCTTCATCACCAAACTGGAACACAAGTGGCTTGGCCATCGGTGAACGTCCGATATAGAAAAGGTAAACGTAGTATTCGATCCGCTAGCAAAATATGAGCCATTGTTTGTAACGGATTGCCCGCCGGGATTCCAGCACTGACAGCATGGATCGAGACGCGATCGAATTCGCGGCCTGTTGCTCAAATCTACTCGTATCTACTCGTACGCAAATCCAATCCAGTTCATTCGAGGTGCAGCATGATCTTGGCGCTCCTGTACGGTTCCGATGACAGCATCCTCGCGGCGGCACCTGCCTGCGAGCAGCAACCTTATGGCACCCGCTATTGGTACGACTGCCAGACCGTCACGCCTGCCAGCCTTGCGAGCGCGGAAACCGCACTCATCGAAATCAACGACGACCATTTGTGCCAGCAGTTGTTGAACATGACAACCGGCGAGGGCTTCGACGACGGTCGGCAAGCCGCGTTGGCGGTTGAGCGATATGCTCGACGGACCGCCGACTCCGAAGTCATCGTAACAGGCCGTGCCGCCTAGAAGAGTCGTTTGGCTTCCCGCCGTTCACTCAGTCGCTTGGCTCGTCGTTGCTGAACCGGTTGTCGCTAGTTTAGAATGTGCGAGAGGCCGGGGAATCTCGCTGCCATTGGTCGTTCAACCTGACTTCTACTTGCGTGCTTCATGACCCAGTCGACCCGTTGGCGACTTTGGCGGTGCCGCGTTTTGCGATTGCCGTTGGGATTGCTGTTTATCTACTCGGGCACCATCAAACTGTTCGAGCTACAAAGGTTCGCGAATCATGTGGCGGATTTTGGCATCGTCTTCGACGGTTTGGTAAAGCCGGTTGCCTTGACCGTTTGCGTAGTGGAAGTGATCTTGGGGCTGGGACTGTTGATCAATGTTCGCGTTGCTCCGGCCGCCACCGGCTTGATGCTGTTCGGTTTCATGTCGGTACTGCTGTACGGCATGGCGATGGGATTGGATATCGAGTGCGGCTGTCTCGGTAGTGGATATCCGATGAATCTTGCTTCACAATTCAAGATGGATACGATGTTGTTGGTCTGGTGTACTCTTACTCAATGGTGTTGCCGCAAATGCAAATGAATCTAGCTGACTCAACGGGTCGAAAATTCTTTGGCTGCTTCGTGCTGGGCGTACTGTTCTCGACGGCCGGATGCGGCACCAACAAGTTCGAACAGGAAGTCGCGATCGAGGCTTCCGCCGTCAAGTTCGCGCGAGAGACCGTCGACGGCGAGTACGAGATCCTTTCGACCGGCGACGTGAAGAAACTGCTCGACAGCAACGAAGCGATCGTGCTGCTGGACGCCATGCCGGCGGCGTCCAGTTACGATCAGGCTCACCTTCCCGGCGCGGTCAATTTTGAGTTTCCCAAAGAGCCGATGCCAACGTGGGACGAAACATCGATGCCGGGGCGCGGCAAGGAGGCTTACAAGAAGTTGCTCGGCGATGAACTCGATAAACCAATCGTGGTCTATTGCGGATTTGTCAAATGCGCCCGCAGCCACAACGCCGCGATTTACGCTAGCGAGTTGGGTTATACCAATGTCAAACGCTATGCTGGCGGTATTTACGCTTGGCGCGGTGCCGGGCACGGGGTGAAGAGTAAATAGCGGGCGTAATCGAGTTTCTTATTCGCGGGACGAATCGACGTGACTGTCGTCAAATTGACTAGTTCGCGTCTCAATCTCGGACGATCCCCGCCCTCTCTTTAGAAAAACGGCCTGAATTTCCCCGTTTTTTGATGTTGGCACGCCTTCTGCGTTACTTGGCTTGTGAATTCCGCGGAGCCATGACTCATTCAACAGGAGAAATCAGATGAAGAATATTGCAATCGCATTCGCGTTCGTCGGCAGTTTGGGTCTAGTGGGAATGGGTGTTTCCAGCGCGAAGGCCGCTGGTCCTGGTTTGCATTTCCGTGCGGGCGGCCTGCATGTGGACGTGGGACGTCCTCATGGCGGATTCCGCGGTTACGCCTCGCCGGCGTACTCCGGACGAGCTTACGGGTCTCGACCTCACACGGGATATGCCCGTGGCGGCCGCAGCAGTTTCGGCAGGTCAATCGGTCGCGGTCATTACGACTACCATGACACGACTCACCTGGATTGGCACCCCGGATCGTACCAGCGTCATCGCAACCATTTCGACTTTGTGCCGGGACACTACGACGTTCACCGTACCGGGCATTTCGACTATCACCCCGGTGGATACGGCCATCACTAGTTTGATACGTTAACCTCAACGGCACGGTGGTCGCGTCTCCCGACGCGGCCACCGCTTTGACCGCGGGTCTCTATCCATCATCATTAGAGACTCGCGGTCGCCGAGCGGGGCGGTTGGGAACCACTCTTCTGCCATCTCTTTGGCATGTTCCTTTTTACCGATTTACTGTATTTGCTACCAAGTGCCCAAACGGCTTCCATGAAAGGATAGGGCGAAGCGCTCGCAATGTCCGATAAATAACTGGAAGCTCCTGGTTGTCGCCGGCGAAATACGCCGTGTTGCCAATGCTTGCAGCTAGCGCTTGCGTGAGTACGGTTTCTATTAGCCTGCGTTGTACGTTCTCAACGCCGCCCCGAGTGGGCGGACTTTTTTCTCAGTCATGTTCACTACTCCGCCTTACTCCACCATTTCTCTGCACCTGCTGGCCAGCCTTATCAAGGCGTTTATTACTTCGCTGCTTGTATTTTCGCCGCTGTTGGTGGTGTTTGGTTCGGCTTCCGACCTGTACACGAACGATTTGAGCTTGGGCACCGCATTGCAGCTATTGCCATTCCTCATTCCCGACGCGCTGCGGTGGGCCATTCCCCCGGCGTTGTTGCTGGCAACCGTATCCGTGTACGGCAAACTGGCCGCCGACAACGAACTGCTAGCGCTGAAGTCGCTCGGGATATCCCCGATCGAAGTTTTTTATCCTGTGCTAATCCTTGGCTGCGGGCTCGTTTTTCCCACGGTCTGGCTGATGGACGTGGCGAATTCATGGGGGCACAACGGTGTCCAACGCGTGGTACTCGAATCGGTGGACGAGATTGCCTACAGCCTGCTGCGCAGCGAAGGTTCGTACAAAGCCCACTCGATGATGATCGCCACCCAGCGCGTGGAGGGCGAGACTCTGTTTAATGTCACGGTTTCCATTCGCCCGGGCGAGGGCCGTGAAGGGCTGACCGCGATGGCCGAGCGGGCGCGACTACGGTGTGACCGGACGCGCCACGAAATGCAGTTGAGCCTGATCAATGGCAGCGTGGAATTCGATAGCGGCAAACGGCTCGTGTTTCCCAACCAGATCCTCATTCGAGCGCCCCTGTCGGCGGCCAGCCGCAAGGCGATGAATCGGCAATTCACGTTGCGTCAACTGCCGGCGGCCATCGCCGACCAGGCGGAACGAGTGCGTTCGTTGGAAGAGCACCTGGCGGTCCGATTGGTGAGCAACTCGGCCAGCAAGCAAGGCGGCACGGTGGCTGGACCCGGGGCACCGGTCGTTGCTCCAAGCACGGCCTCGCCCTCGCCCGACGAATTGTCCAGTGAAAAATATCGGTTGTTTCGTTTGAAGTGCTTCGTTCACAGACGCTGGGCTCATGGCGTGAGTTGTTTGGCGTTCGTCCTGTTTGGTGCTCCGCTGGCCATCTACCTGCGGACCGCCGACATGAGTACGGCGTTCTTCATTTCCTTTCTGCCGATACTCGTCTGCTACTATCCGCTGGAGTATGGAATGGCCAGCACTTCCGTGTTACCGCATTGGTCGGTCTGGCTAGGCAACTTGCTGCTTGCGATTTGGGGCATCGTGATGATCCGTGCATGCGCGCGCAGATAGTTTGTCGTTGTTCGCTCCGCGAACAAAACGCCCTCGCCTCTTCTAGCCTTCCGCGCCTCCCGCGCAAACGCCATTAAGCGCGCAAAGCCGCCCCATTAAGCCCTCGGCCAGACAAATAACCGACGTGATAAAGTCGGTACAACAACGGTGCGAAGACGGCCAAAAAGACGACGAAGCCGCCGATCCGACCGGCGCTGATACCCGCGAAAGAAAACGCAAACCAGGCCCCGCCCATCGCCACCACCGCCAGCCCGCCAGCTCCCAAGATCCACAACACGCTTTCGTTATACGCCCACACACCAGCGATGGCGCGTGCCTGAAGTGATTGGACCAGATTCTGAAACGTATACGCCAAACCAACCGCCGCCGCCGCTCCTTCGAGTCCATACCTGGGAATCAACAGCCACAACAGCAACGCCTGAACCGCGATCGCCAGCAACGCATTGAACAAGGCCAGATCGCTACGACCGTAACCATTGACGATCAAACCGTTGAGCCCAACGACTCCGTTCAAAATCCAAAATCCACAAATGATGAACACGGCCAACGCTGCCTGATCGTATCCTTCGCCCAGCAGGGGCAGAATCCACGGCGTAAAGACAATTAAGAACGCGTAGATCGGCAGTTGCGTGGCGATGACTAGACAGGTGGCATGAGAGAATCCGGCGATCAGACGCTTCTTGTCAAAGGCCGCGCCAATTTGGGACATGATCGCCAGCACGATCGGGTCGAAGGCGTGCCGAACGGATCGCAGGGCGTTGCCTATCTGAACTACCGCGCCGTATACACCCACGATGCCCGGGCTCTCCATCGCGGCGAGCAGCAACACGTCCATGCGAATGAGTACCGAGTTGGCCATTTCCGTGAGCCACATGGGCAGCGTATAACGCCACAACAGGCGAGGAATGCGCTCTTGAACTTGATCGCTGGAGGTGTGGCGAAAGATCTTGTTGAAGAAGATCGCGGCCGCGACCAATCCCAGCGAGTTGGAAATGACAAACGCCGTCGCCAAGCCGTTCGTCCGAAAGCCGGCCAAGAAGAACACCACTCCCAGCAACACCAAGGAAATTGAAACCAGGCCTTCCTTGATCATGACCTGCGCCTCGATGCGGCGTTTGCCCAAACAGCCATGGATCAGCACTTCCATCAATGTCATGGGCACGAGCCCCGCGGTCATCCAGCGAAGTCCCAACTCGGCATCCGGTTCACCCCGCCAATCCGCCAGCACCGGGGCTAGCAGGAAGCCGATGGCCACCGCCGCCGCGGTGCTGGTGATGCCGGTGAGTACTAGCACCGCCCGTATGCATTGCCGGCCGCTTCCTTCTGGCTGTCGCGGCACCCACCACAATACGCCCTTGTCAAATCCCAACAGGGCCACACGCATCGAGATGAGTAAGACGGCCTGGGCGGCAATGAAGGTACCGAAATCGTCCTTGCCATACAGATAAATGACGAGTCCGGTAAGAATCGGATAGGCGATCTTGACGGCGTAGCCGATAATATTGATCAGCACGCCGCGGCGCAGATCGCGGGCGTCCTTTTCTATGTCCGCGGCGGACTGTTGCGCATCATCCATGGAGATCAGTCAGCGGGTCCGTCCGGGAGGCCGTCCTTCAAATCAGATTTGACCATATCGGTCTTGAAACAAGACGGGCTCAGCAACCATACTGCTCCCTCTGTTATCGGTCCGAGACAGTCGTTCCTGGCTCAACGACTGGAGAGTTTTCTATATTCACTGACAAAATGAAAGATCAATGATCCGCCGCGACTATCTTAGCTGGTGGTTTCGGCCTCATTTCTTGCGACGGGGCGGTCCCAAGAAGCCCACGCTCTTTGTCGGGCCGTGGGTCGGAGAATTCGGCTGGGAACTGCTGAATTGGCAGGCCTTCGTACGGGCATTGTCCAGGGAATATGACAGCACCGTGGTCTGTTGCCGGCGGGGGAACGAGGCGCTGTACGCCGATTTTGCCACCGATTTCGTGCCGCATCAGATTCGCGGCACCGCCGAATGCAATCAAGCGCGGCAAATTGAAAATCCTCGGGAAGTCCAGCGAGTGCTTGATCTGGTTCCCCGCGACGCCGACCATTTGAAGCCGCTAGGTCATCAACCGCTGACCCGCCAGCAGTTCATTCCTTTTGGCGAGCGTCAAGCGGATTTGGAAACGGACGTCTTGTTTCATCCGCGCGGCCGCAACTTCGGCACCGACCGTAATTGGAACGAATCCAAATGGGAAGCGCTGATTTCGAGTTTGTCGCGGCAGGGTCTGCGTGTTGGCTGCATTGGCCTTTCCCGAGCGACGGTGGATGTCGACGGCGACATCATCGACCACCGAGACGTCCCGCTTGACCAAACGATGAACCTCATCGCCTCGACACGGCTGGTGATCGGCCCCTCCTCAGGCCCCATGCATTTGGCATCGCTTTGCAAAACGCCGCACCTGGTATGGACGGACAAAAGAAAATGGGCCCGCGGCATGACCAGTCGCATGAAGTACGAACGGTACTGGAACCCGTTTCAAACGGAGGCTATCGTTATCGACGAGTTCGAATTCGATCCACCGGTTGAAGAAATTGAGAAGGATGTTTTACGACACTTATCGGTGCCCGTTTTGACTTAATCCGCGCGGGCGAGTAAGAAATCCGGAAACCAGGGATTTCGAAATCAACGGGCTATAGAGACTGGAATCCATGTCATCGCCAAATGACGACGCTTGGCCGGCAGGCGATAACCGGCCCGTTTGGGAAGACACCGACCACAAAGTTCGGGTGGTCGACGACGCTCGCGCTGTCGTCGCGGCCAGTCAGCAACAAGGCCAACAAGTCGTGTTTACCAATGGCTGTTTCGACATCCTGCACCAAGGGCATCTGCAGATCCTGCGCGAAGCGCGAAAGCTGGGAGACTTCCTGGTCGTGGGCGTCAACTCGGACGAGTCCATTCGTGATCTCAAAGGTCCGCGGCGGCCCATCTTCGGCGAAGCCGACCGCATGGGCATGCTGGCGGCGTTTCCGTTTGTCGATTTGGTCGTGCTGTTCGCCGAAGCTACGCCGCTGAAGTTGATCGAAACCCTGCGCCCGGACGTGCTGGTCAAGGGGGCCGATTATAAAGTGAACGAGGTCGTGGGGGGCGATTTTGTCAGATCACTTGGAGGCAGAGTCGAACTGATTGAACTGGTCCCCGATCGCTCGACAACCGCGGCCCTGAAGAAGCTCGAACCCTAATCATGCGCAAGGTAGCTTTCCTCGATCGTGACGGCACAATCAACGTCGATCACGGCTACGTTCATAAGCCGGAGGATTGGGAGTTTACCGAGCAAGCCATCGAGGCCTTGGGCAAACTGCAACAAGCGGGCTTTGCCTTGGCGGTCGTCACCAACCAATCGGGGATTGGCCGCGGCCGTTATTCGATGGCGGATGTGGAACGCGTGCATCGGCACCTGCGCGATTGCCTGGGCGAGCAAGACATTCAGCTCGATGCCGTCGCCTTTTGCCCGCATACTCCTGACGACGATTGCTTATGCCGCAAGCCGCGAACGGGCATGGCCGATCAGATCGCGGCCGAGTTGAACGCGTCGATCGACTTCCCCGCAAGCTGGACCATCGGCGACAAGCCGTCCGATGTCGGTTTCGGCAAGGGATTGGGCACGAACACCGGACTCATTCGCGGTCCGCACTGGCAACCGGGCGAGTTGATCGAACAGCCCAACCTGATCGGCAACAGCTTGCACGAGATCGTGGAAGCGATTCTAGCCGGTGCCTGACGATCCTCAACGATTCGCGGCTATGGCTTTCTCTTGCCAAGGGGGAGCTAGAAGTGACTGGCTGAACAACGCCGCTGCACGCGTCGCCGACTTCAGACGGCGTACGACCGCCGCATGGGGGTTGCGGTGGCGGAGCCGCTATGTATCGGCGAGGACGCGTTGGAGAACGAGCGAGTACTCGGCCAAGTTCGGCGGCAACGTTGCTCGGTCCGCTTTGATCAGACGCCGGCCAACGAGGTCGTCGCCGCGCTCTCGCGCGACTATGGCATTCCCATCAAGGTTGACCTTAGAAAAAGCCAAGACCCGTTTGGGGAAGGAAGCGATCCTTTTGGGCGAGAGGACGATCCATTTGAGGAAAAGACAGACATCGAATCCGTAACGGAATGGTCCGATCACCTGGGGCCGATCACCTACTCCGCCGACGAAGCACCATTCGCCGATGTATTGACTGGCCTGTTGAAGCAATTAGATTTGGCTTGGGTGATTGATCAAGGCGCGGTGTCCATCATTGGTGACGAAGATGAGTCGGCAAATTTTTTCCCTCGACTTTACCCAGTGGCCGATTTGGTGCAATCGGCGTATCCGAGTACTCCAGAGAATGACGCCGAGAATTTATCTTTATTGGCCAAGACAATAGAAGCCAACCTCGAAGTAGACACTTGGGAAGACGTGGGTGGTCCCGGCATGATCGACACGATTCCCCGCCCGCCAACGCTAACCATCTATCAAACGGAAACAGTTCACCAGAAGATCGAAAAGTGGCTGGCCGAACAGCGAAAATGAACTCTAACCGATCAGCACGTTCGATCGCGAAACAACAGCTTATCCTTGCATTCTAGCCGCGTGTAAGTGCCACCCGTTTTCGGGCGCGTCGCGCAGTTACTTCTTACGCCGCAGCCAAGGCAGATCTCGCAATACTTCTCGTCCTTTTTGCCAAGGGGGACCACCCGACTATTGCAGTCCCCCTTGCCAAGGGAGACCACAGGGGGTTCTTTTCCCAATCGCTCTTCCGGCCTTCGGCCCAGTTGCTGTAAGCAGCCGATCATCTACGACTCCCAGCAGAAATGGAACCATATTCGTTACCACGAGTTTGCCTGCCAGAATGCCAAATGGAGAGTGTCTCGGAACTCGCCCTTGCGGACACTGGTGAATGCCCCCTGTAGCTTTCGGGCTCCACAAAAGGTGCATCCGTCGATGAAGCCGACACATGTTAACAAATCGAGAATTTGAGACGTCGGAAGTCCGTTCCCGACGGACGCGGTCGAACTCGCTGCGGCCCGCTCGTCATCGCGAGAAAGCTCTCGTAAGCGACCTTGCCCGACCGCTGGCTCCGACGTTTCGCAGATGCCAAGAGAGTGTAACGCGCCGGCGTTACTATACCGGAGAGTGGCGAACCAGCGTAAAGAAGTTCCTGGAGAACGGTTTCCCCCGCTGGGAGAAGTCGAAGTCAAAGGCACGGAATTTGAAACATCAGTTGAATACCCGAACGGTTTACCAGGAGATGAAAGTATGAATGATGCTGCCAAAAAAGTAATTGTAACCGTGGCAGTCCTCTCGGGCGCGGTTCTTTGCCAACTCGGCGATTCACCGATCCTGTTGGAAGCGGGGGAGAATCAAGCGTTCGCAGGTGAAATTGATAATCACCAGACCCGAGGCGTAGTTGTGGCGACTACCTACTTTTCCGTGAAACTAAGATCGGAAGAAGACGGATTAGTCACCTTCTACATCCCCGAGAAAGACGAGCTGGCGAAGCACGAAGTCGGCCAGTTACTCACGGGTGACCAGGTTACGATCCTGTGGGGTAGAGAGGACGGGCGTAAATGGGTTCGTGATGTTGCAGGCGAGGGAGTCCTCGAAGATTATCACCAGACCCGAGGCGTAGTTGTGGCGACTACCTACTTTTCCGTGAAACTAGAATCGAAAGAAGACGGATTAGTCACTTTATACGTCCGCGAGAAAGACAAGCTGGCAAAGCATGAAGTCGGCCAGTTGCTCACGGGTGATCAGGTTACGATCCTGTGGAGTAGAGAGGACGGGCGTAATTGGGTTCGTGATGTTGCGGGCGAGTGAGTCCTCGAAGGTAAGGTCACTGCGTTGGGCGATGCCTGGATCGAAGTCCAGGAATAGGATCGTCGCAAAGAAGACGTCCCAAAGCCACGAATTTATGACCCATTTGAGGGCTTGAGTTCTGCGCCAATTGGGAAATCCGCATCATGCGTCGGCGTGAAACTTCGACGCTAGTTAAGTCTGGGTCGGAAGAGGTAGCCGAAGGGAGTTGACGATTCGCCAATTCTGCGTGTGGTGTCTATTTGGATCGGGGATGTTTGGCTAGTTTCCATGCGTCAGGTTCTAGATGAAGGAAGGTGGCTAGGTCGCTGACTTCTTGCTTTAACGCGGCTTTGAAGGTTCGAACGTTTTGGGCTTTTCGTTCGTATCCAATTTCTACTGCTAGTTGCTTTTCTGAAACCTTTGCGTTGGCCCAACCGATTACATCGTCTTGCCAGAGAATGGGCATGGCGTAGTATCCTCGGACTCGTTTGGCAGCGGGTGTGTAAGCTTCGAATCGGTAGGTCCAGCCCCAGAGATGCTCGAAGCGGTCTCGGTCTCGAACGATTGGGTCGAAGGGTGCCAGGATCTTGACTGAGTCATTGGAATGCGGACTAGATTTTGCGTTTTTTTTGAATACGTACTCGGTTTCGTCAACGCGGCGCGTGTCTAGCTTTCCGTTGTCGACTAGGCCGTGCAGGATCTTCTTCCGTTCCGAGGGACTCCGGACCAAATGATTGTATCGTGGTACTTCGGATAGGAGGAACTTTTGACACGTGGGGCCGAACAGATTGACTGTAAGCAGAAGAAGCTTTTCGAAGCGTTCGGTTGGGGCCAGTTCTTGCTTTACGTTGGGAGCGATTTCGTAGACGCGGATACCGTTGTCGCGGCGGGCGACTCTGAGGTACCCGAAGCGATGGGCTTTTTCGAGAGCTTGCTTTGTCGCTTTCGAGCTTCCTCCCCAAGCGTTTCGGACGCTTTCGTTGCCGCAGTACTCTTCTAGATCTACCGAGTTGGACGGCCCTCGATTCTCGACAGTTTCGATGACTTTCTTCTCGAACGAGGAGAGAATGAATCCGCTTCGTGGATGCAGAGCGTTTCGGTTTTTGCTGGGAAGGAATCCATAGGCGAAAGTGTAGTCTTCCTCAAGGTCGAGGGACGGGTATCTGCGTTCGAGATCGCCTGCTTTGTAATTCTTGACGCGGTGTCGCAGGATGAGGTCTTGGCATCTTGCCGGAGAGCGAATCGGGTCGGCTTGTACGAATCCTAACTTGTCGATTGCCCTCTTAAGAGTTGTTTGGGGAAAGAGGCTGTGGGATATGAGTTGGCTTCGAAGTTGAGACCGATCGGGCATTGTGGTGAAGAATCTCGTTCAGCTTTGCGTTTCGAGTTTTCGCGGTCTTGTCTTATGATTTCGACGGCCGTTTTTCGGAAGGTCCAAAATCGATGCTGTTTTATCATTGCTCTTGTAAAACGCGTAGAATTGAATCGGCGATCGGAAGGGCCAATCTGGCCGATGCTTCGGCGTTGAAATGACAATCGCCGTATCTGTCGTGCAGCTTGTTTTCCTTCGCATAGGTGTAGAGGTCATTGATCAGCACACCATGGCGTTTCATGACTCGAGCGGCGACCGCATTGTAGTTCACGGAATCACCATCTTTCGCCCAGGGAGAACCGTTGACCGGCGTGGTGGATGCCCAGATCAACTTCGAACCGGTTTTCTTAATCCCGGCCACGAAGGTATCCAAATTGTCGTCGTAGTCTTCCAGTGGAACGCAGCGATGGCCTGTCTCCGGGGTCTTCAAGTGATTCTTGTTGTCTACAAACTTCATGGCATGCAAACCCCAATTAAAATGGACGATGTCAATTTTTCGGCCAAGTTGTTTTTCTAGATTGGTAACCGTGCTTTCTACGCGTGTCGCCCTATCCGGGTACCCGCCCCATAGAACATTCGCCTTCCCCATCAGCTTCTCGCGTACGGTAATGTTATAGCCTCCCGAAATTGAATCTCCGAGCAGCAAGACATAGGGCAACTTCTTGTCACCGCCTTCGTTGAGTACCTCGATGATGCGACCGGCCACAACTTCACCAAGCAGGCGTGAACCCGCTTCGGTCATCTCGACGCTGTTCGGTCGCATCATGTCCGTGCGACGGATATCCACGTAATTGTAAAGGTCGTTGATGAAGAATTGGCGTGCACCAATCAGTGTCTTGTATTGTGTATTACGCTGCTTTGCCGTGCCGGCGACGTAGCCCGTCGCTCCTTCGGGGACCGGTGTTGTGGTCGCCCAGATCCGCTTTCTTTGACTTCCCAGAAAAAAGTTCATCATCCCTGACAGAATCTGATTGTATTCCAATGGTGAAACGACTTGTTTGCCTGCGGGCGAATCCGCCAAACGACCGTCTGCATCTTCATGTCGCATCGAATACAGACCGTAGTTGAGATGCACCAGATTCCACTCACGTTTCTTGTAACACGCTTCCAAAAATGCCTTGCCGTCAAACAGACCGCGCGGCGTCAGTGTAAAATAGACGTTCGCTTCGTTGCCAAGTAGTTCTTGTGCGCGCGGCGCATACGATTGAGCGACGGAATCGCCGATCAGCAGAATATTTGGCAGAGCAGGATTTACCTTTGCCGGTGGCTGTAGACGCACCTGTTGCCCGGGGTCCTCCCGCGCATGGGCGGACGGGCTAATGAAAGCGATACAAAGTACGATAAGACGCATGAGGTGGACTGTTTTCATTGAATATCTCGCCGTTCGTGAGATTTGACCGACATCTTCCAAATAGTCAATGCGCCGGTTATGAAGCCTAGCTTGGAAGAGGCCAAGCCAGGTGGCACGGAAATGATACATCAAAAGAAACGGGACTTCAAAAACAGCGAGACTGCTGCCGAGCTGTTGGTTGGGTGCGTGAAGGACTTAAAATTCGCGGCAGCCGTAGGGTAAATGAATTCAACGACGATTCAACGATGATACTGACATTTCTTCCCGTCACAAGCGAACGTTGGGAGCACTTCGAGGAGCTGTTCGAGTGCAAGGGGTCACCACATTATTGCTGGTGTATGCCGTGGCGAAGGAACGAGAACAAGGAGCAGATACCCGGCAAGGCTAGCAAGAAGCAGTCAATGAAGACCCGCGTTTCTGAAGACGTTCCGATTGGTCTTTTGGGATACCTAGAGGACGTTCCGATTGCATGGTGTTCCATTGCACCTCGGGAAACTTTCAGGTCGCTAGGGGGCGACGAGGCCAAGAAAGGTGTATGGTCGTTGACGTGCTTCTTCGTAAAGCGTCCGTTCCGCAACCAAGGGGTGACCAGTCAGTTGCTTGACGCCGCAGTCCGCCAGTGTTCCCTGAATTCGTGGATGCCGGAACATCGTCGTTTTTTTCGTTCCATCTTGCGTGGGATCGCAACTCGGTCCGGCCTGCCCTTTCTATTGTCTCTCGCAGGGATCACGCAGTACCTTTTTGTCACCCTTGCCAAGCGGGGTCACCCGCATACTTCTTTGTCCCCCTTGCCAAGGGGGACCACAGGGGGTTCTTTTCCCGATCGCTCTTTTGGCCTTCGGCCCAGTTGCTGTAAGCCGCCGATCATTTACGACTCCCAGCAGAAATGGAACCATATTTGTTGCCACGAGTTTGCCTGCCAGAATGCCAAATGGAGAGTGTCTCGGAACTCACCCTTGCGGACGATGGCGGATGCCACCTGTGTGCGCAGTTGGCTGATCGATACTGTCCTGAAAATGGGTGGTTTGTTGCTCGGCTTCAGAAACTCCGCTGGTTCCACGACTTAGTGAGACTCGCATCCCCCCGTTTGGAGATTGCGACAGTTCACGGGCTGGTAATCCAAATTTCTGAAACTGCAGCGGTGGGTCCCACCAACGTAATGAAATTGATGCGGCACGCCCTCATGTATCGCGAGGTGCAGTCCGAGCGGAGAATCATGGACAGGATCGTGTCGTGATCGCGCATCTGCAGAGGTCTCATTCACCGCCCGCAGTCGGGCGCAACGCTGAGCTGCCTCGGTTTATCCAATCTCCGCACCAAACGAGAAACTGAAACTGAACGAGGTCGATGTGCTCGGCCACGGCGTAGGGCGAATAGCCTGGCACGCGAACCACCGTCAATCCAAGGTCACGCGCTGCTGCCAAATCGACGTTGTTGAAACCCGCACAGCGCAACGCGATCAAATTCGTCCGTTGGTCAGCAAGTTGCGTCAAAACGGATGTGTCTAATTGGTCATTGACAAAGGCACACACGGCGGGAAAGCCGGCGGCCAACTTTGTCGCGTCCGGTGCGAGCCGTGGTTCGAAAAAGACGAATTCGTGTCGGTCAGCCGCGGCTGTCAGGAACGAACGATCATATGGCTTGGTGCTGAAAACGGCCACTTTCATATCTTGCCGGATCAGGCGAATTCTTCACCAAGCGTAACCGGCGACTTGAATCCCGCCGGTTTCACGGCCAGCACCGAGCAAGGAATTTGCGGCAACAACCGTTCCGCCGTATTACCAGTGATGAAACCCGGAATCCCCACACGGGCGACGGTCCCCATCAACAGCAACTCGATGGAATGTCGTTCGATGTGCTTCAGAATCGCAAAGTCTGGCGACTCCGTGACAATGTGAACTTGAACGGGCTGGGCCAATTCGAATTTTGCTAATTGTGTTGCGATGTGTTGTTTGGCATCCCGATGGTAGCGGGCAACCTTCTCTGCCGTAATGCGTGCCGGAAACATGTAGTCGAATTCCGGGTACTCCGCCGCGTGCAGCACGTGGAGCTGCGCGTCGTGAAGCTGGGCCATCGAACAACCAAGCTCCATCGCCAGATCGCCAACCGGGCGCAGGTCGTGAGCCACCAGGATTGAGGCGTTTCGTCGCTCTTGCTGCGGTTGTGTGACCCAGACCGGGCAAGGGCATTTTCGCAGCAGCTTGATTCCGGTGCTTCCCATTAAGAAGCTCTTCACGGGACCGAGATGTCGAGTGCCGACGATTACCAGATCGTGATTCTCCTGCAGCACTTGTCGGATCATTTCGACCCAGCTCTTCCCATGGACAACTAGGCTTTCGGCAGCGAGACCTTCCTTGCGGGCCCTTTCGGCTATTTTTGCAACGACTTCGCTGGCATGATCCATGACCGTACGCTTGCCGTGATCTTCCTCAAGCAGCATTTGGGTTTCGGCGTCGAGATTTATTGCAGCAGAAGGAAGAGCGTGAAAAAAGAACAATCGGGCGGAATTGGTCTTTGCCAACCACAAGGCCTGCGCGATAGCTTCTTCCGCGGGTGGTACGACGTTCTCTGAGACTAGGGCCTCGCCTTGCGCGAGATCGACTCCGACCAAAATGTTCGTAAAGCGTTTCATATTTGTGTCCTCGCCAACAGTTCGTTATTTTCCACCAGTGCTGCTCAAGCCAGTCGAGCTGATCACATCCACTTGGTTATCAATTAAGTCGACTCCTTCAATGTCGCGCAATAGCGTTTGCAGTACCTGTTCGAGGTAGAAGCTCGGTAGCCGACCCCTCAAGGTTAGTTTTCCATGGCCGTAGTGATAGGTAACGTCCTTGAAATAGAATCGATACGAACATTGTTCCGTCAATCGCTGGTTGATGAAATCTTCAATGGAAACGTCTAGCTGATTTTCGCCAGCGACGGCGGATTGGTCGGTAGTGTTTAGGCGTTGTTGCATGGCTTCATCCCCCGGTGATTTCGTTTTCTATCTCCTCTCTTACGAGTGAATCACTTCCTTTGGTGAGCCAAATTCCGAATTCTTGTCATCGATCTGTCGTGGCACCGTCAGCACGGAACAATGCACCTCGCGAGTTACATTTTGAGCCACGCTGCCTAACGTTCCGTGCGTGCCAATGACGATCAAAACAGCGTCCATGTCGCGCGCCCGATGAACGATCTCCGCGGCAGGGACGCCTTGGCAAGTATGGAGTACGACGTCGATATCGGCCAATTCACTCTGCTTTAGCGCGGTGAAATACTGCTCAGTAGATTCTGTTCGGCCCGCGATGGCCTTCCACCTGAAGGCGTAGCGGTAATGGGTTGCGAGAAACCGCACAGTCGGAAACGTTCCCAAAGCCGCATCCGAAAAGTCGAATGGTACCAGCCCAAGTTTCGGTTCACCAATCGCCGCTCCGCCCTTTCGCTGTCGCGGTACGAGTACGGGCACGGACGAGTTGCGAAGAATCCGCTCCGCGAAGCTGCCGAACACGAAATGTTGCAATCCTGTTCGTCCATGGGTGGACGTGATCGCGAGGTCGATCTTGGCCTCACGTTCAAAAGAACAGAGCGCTTCTGGAAGATGCGAATGCTGGATCAAGTGCGTCTCGACGTTTATGTCGCTAAAGCCGTCCCATCGCCCCTCTTCGTCGAGCGCCTTGCGGAGTTCTTCGACGTAGGTCTCCTGAGACATGCCGGAAAACATGGGTACTCGCCGGTGGGCGAAGTGGACTAGGTAGATCCCAGCTCGTAACTTCTCGGCAAGACTCGACTTCTCGGCAAGACTCGCCGCGCAGGCGTATGCCTTGCGGGCGTTGACGGAGAAATCCGTCGTTACCAGAATGCGTCGCAACATGTCCATCGGTGCGTCCTTTCGCGTCACAACTACGACAGCCAGCTTAACGGCGCGCCAAACGACAAGTGCCGCGCTAGCCGTCTAATCAATAATACAGCTCAACACGACTGTTAGAAACGCAGATAATCCTGCAATCACCCGTAGATATTCCCTAAGGAACGCCGCACAATTATCTGGCTGTCAGTTGTGTATGCGATCAGCCAGAATGAATACGATCGAGCCTGCCCCGGCAGATTCAAACAAGTGGACGCCAACAACGATCTTCGCATGTTTCTTGACGCACTACCAATCCTGTTCGACGCCGCGCCGCTTGGTGTTTGGGGTGTCTTGTTGGATATTCTTGTTCTGCTGGCGATGGCGCTGTTGCTGGGAACCGTGGCGGAACGGTTAGGTCAGAGCGTCATCGTCGGCTACCTGATCGCTGGTACGCTGGTCGGCCCGAACGTGCTGGGTTGGGTCTCCACACAGGCCGAGCTGTTCAGCATTGCTGAATTGGGCGTAGCCCTGTTGCTGTTTGCCATCGGCTTGGAATTCTCACCTCGGCGACTGCTGACGCTCGGCAGCATCGTGCTGAAGACTGGCGTTTTGCAAGTCGTTTTCACAGCCGCCATTGGTTTAGGCGTGGCGATGGCGTGTGGCTTGGACGGTCGGGAAGCGCTGGTCATCGGTATGGTCGTCGCGATGAGCAGCACGGCGTGTGTGCTGCGGCTGCTGACGGACCGCGCGGAAATCGATAGCCAGCACGGACGAACAGTCCTGGGCGTCCTGCTCATTCAGGACGTGGCCGTCGTACCGATGATGCTGCTGGTGAGCCTCATGGGCGCGGGCGGCCACTGGGCTCTGATGATCGGAAAGCTGGCCTTGGCATTGCTCTTGGCTGCGGTACTCATTGGTTTGTTCTACGCATTGTTCAACTACGTCGCGCCTCGCTTGATGTTGCTGCCGACTTGGCGGAAGAATCGTGACTTGCCCGTCTTGCTGGCTGTGATCATGGCCACCGGCTCGGCGTGGGCGACCCATGCGATTGGGCTCAGTCCGGCTTTAGGGGCGTTCTCGGCGGGGGCGCTGTTGGCTGTTTCCCCGTTCGCCACGCAGATCCGCGCCGACACCCGCCCCCTGACAACACTGATGGTCACCCTGTTTTTTGCCTCTATCGGAATGTTCGGCGACCCTGTTTGGGTCTTGAGACATTGGCTGGTCGTGACGGCAATCGTCTTGGCGATTATCGTGGGAAAACCGCTGATTATTGCTCTCTTGGCACGCAGCTTCGGCCAGCCTTGGCGCTATGCGATCGCCTCAGGCTTGTGCCTGGCACAGGTCGGCGAGTTCTCCTTTGTCTTGGCGACCATCGCCCAGAGCGACGCCGCTGGAACCGCGCTGATCACCTCGTCGACATTTCAGGCGTTGGTATCGGCGACTATCGTTACGCTTTTGTCTACTCCCTACTTCGTTGCGGCAGCACCCTGGGCCAGCCAGCGTCTGGTCGGGCGCTGGCGAAGCACACTCTGGCCGAGTTCGTCAACAGCAACAATGGCGATCGAAGATGGCGCAGCGAAAACAGTTGCCGGAGATGTGGATGTTCGTGAGGCGGGCGATACTGGCTTGATCCTGATCGTTGGTTTCGGCCCGGCTGGCCAGCGCGTTGCCGAAGGTCTGATGGACTCGCACCAGGAACAGATGGTGACGGTCGATCTCAACCCCGACAATATCGCAACTGCACAACGATACGGTCTGAAAGCCCACCGGGGCGACGCGACACAGCGAGAGATTCTGGAACACGCGGGCATCCACCAGGCTCGCGCGGTCGTCGTCACCGTGCCAGACCACGCCACGACACGGCACTTGATTAACCTGATCCGTGATCTCGCGCCGGATGCGTATGTCGTGGCCCGCTGCCGCTACCACGTGCTGCACTGGGAGTTGCTCATCGCCGGAGCACATGAAGTCGTGGACGAAGAGGACCAGCTTGGTCGCCGCCTTGCCGCGCAAGTTCGCAAGCTTGTTGGTAGACCCGACAACATGACGGACTGAGGCATACCAGCAGAGGACCGGGTCGAGTTTGTTCAGTGCCACGGTACGCTCTTTTCGTCTACACAAAGACCTTCTCGCGAGCGGCCGCGCAGATGGCGAGGACGGCGGGGTGCTTTAACCGGCGTTCCACGGAAATCGCGTAGTAGCGCTCGCGCACGGCATCAGTGCGACCGGCCACGCGAACCTTGTACTGGCGACAAACCTCTTTTTCGATCACGGTTGGTGCCGGAAACAACCCAATGCCGTCCTGGCCGAAGACTTTCATCAATGCCGTATCCTCAAACTCACCGACAATTCTGGGCCGGATGTCTTCGGCGTAAAACCACTGCTCAAGATCACGACGAACGGCCGTCTTCTCTGTGGGCACCAACATAGGCGCCCCGTCAAGCGACGCCGGAAACTTTCGTCGATATTTCGAGGCGAGTTCTGTGGTTCCGAAAAACGACAAACCACACTCGCCAAGCAAGTGGTTGAATGCACGCACACTAGCGGTCGGACTGACGGGAGCGTCGGAAAAAACGATGTCCAACCGATGTACGGCGAGTTCGGCGAGCAACTCCTCGTGCTTCCCCTCGCGGCAGACGACATGCACCGCCTCACCCAGCCGGAATGCCGGCTCAAGCAGCCGGTGAGCGATCAGTTTGGGTATCACCTCAGGAATACCGACTTCGAACTTCAGTGGCCGACCAGCAGGTCTGCCTTTTACGGCGTCTTGCAGCTCGCGACCGACTAAGAAAATCTCTTCTGCATAGCGAAACACCGTTTGGCCGAATTCCGTCAGCACCAGATTCCGACCGACGCGGGCAAACAGCTTGTCCTCGAAAGACGCTTCGAGCTGGTGCAGTTGTTTGCTGATGGTGGGGTGAGACAAATGCAACTGCTCAGCAGCCCGCGCAATGCTGCCTTCGCGAGCGACCAGCCAGAAGTAAAAGAGGTGGTGGTAATTGAGCCAGTCCATGCCACAGAGAATACGTAGATATTACCTCATGGTCAATGCCCGAAAATCTTTCTATCTAAGTCAAGCCTTTGGCCGTATAAATGACGGCACATGGCTGATCCGCCCCGACGGCGAGAGGCGATGCTGCGGTGAAACTGACCTGTTCACACCGAAACAGCACGCTGCGCGACGGCGACCAACTGACCTCGCTGGCAAGAAGATGAGCAACGAAACGCCCACTATATCAGGTAAAATGCCTTTTGCCGCGCATGGTGTTTTCCGCTCGCGTCGGGTTTCACTTTTCTGTTCTTTTCGTCGTAGCCTTTTTTCCGTGTGCCACACTCAACATTGGGCTGTTTGAATTGACCGAGTCCGAGGCACCGGTTGAGAAGGAAGCGGATGGACCTCAATTGAGGTGATGTATGAAGCTTCTGCGCAAAGCACTGATCGAAGGGTCCTTTCTTTTGGACCTCGACGAGCGAGACATGGCGTCCATCATTCGTCGAACGCTGGATTATGTTGTCGCTCGTGGCGTGCTGCCGGCCGAGCGACGTGACGAAGCCGAAGCGGGGCTTCTGGAACGCGAGCAACAGGTGTCTACCGCGATCGGCAATGCGGTGGCGGTACCGCATACTTATCTAAGCGCGTTCAGCGAGCCAACCATTGTTTTTGTGCGACTGTCTCATCCGATAAATCTGGGGGCGCCGGATGGTGTGCCAACACGATTTGTTTTCGTGCTGTTAGGCCCAACAGGAGCAGCGGTCCAGCATTTGGATTCGTTGGCCAATATCGCGCGGTTGATGTCCGATGACGAGTTCCGTTTTGACGCGGCCGAGGCGCGCACTCAGCTCGATTTTCTCGCCGCGTTGGACCGCTTCCACGAGCGTACCGCGCAGGTACCCGAACCAAAGCGAGAAGCACGCGAAGGACTGGCCTTTACGCGCCGGCTATTTGGCGGGTTGGTGGATGATATTCGCCGCCGTTTACCGAATTACGTGAGCGACTTTCGCGACGGGATGCACAACAAGTGCCTGGCCTCGACGCTGTTCTTATTCTTCGCCTGTCTGGCCCCGGCGGTAACGTTCGGCGGGATCATGGGTGAACTTACTGGCAACCAAATTGGCGCGGTTGAGATGCTGGTCGCGTCGGCTGTTTGCGGGGTCGCGTACGCACTCTTGTCCGGACAACCCCTCATCATCTTAGGTGGAACTGGTCCGCTGCTCGTGTTTACGGCCATCCTGTATCGCCTCTGCAACGACCTGCAGATTCCGTTTCTACCAACGTACTGCTGGGTAGGGTTGTGGACCGCGTTGTTGCTCGTCGTCCTTGCGGTCACCAATGCCAGTTTCCTGATGCGTTACTTTACACGGTTCACCGACGAGATCTTTGCTGCGCTCATTTCAATTATTTTCATTTATGAGGCGATTAAAGCGCTGGTTCATATCTTTGCGGATCTTGACACCAAACAACATCATGACACCGCCCTGCTGTCGTTATTGCTGGCATTTGGGACTTTTTATGTCGCCATGAGCCTGTCGCGATTCCGGCGCAGCCGCTACCTGTTTCCTTGGACACGTGAATTTCTGGCAGACTTTGGACCCACCATCGCGCTGGCCTCGATGGCTTTGGTGGCCGTGTTGCTGCACGAGGTGTATCTCGACGTACTGCCAACTCCCAAGACGTTCGGTACGACAAGCGGACGTTCCTGGTTGGTTGATCCGTTCGATGCGCCGATCTGGGTTCGCATCGCGACTGTCGTACCCGCCGCTCTGCTCGCCGTGCTCGTATTTCTCGACCAAAACATCACCGCCCGGCTCATCAATAGTCCAGACCACAAGCTTCAGAAGGGTGAAGCGTATCACCTCGACCTCGGAACCGTCGGCCTGTTGATAGGCGCGTGCTCGCTAGTCGGATTGCCCTGGTTGGTGGCGGCCACGGTACGTTCGCTAAATCATGTTCGGAGTTTAGCGACTGTCGAGGACGTCGTGTCCAAGAATGGTGAGACACGAGAACGTGTGATACACGTCCGCGAAAACCGTATCACGCCGCTCGCGATTCACTTATTGATCGGCGTGTCTTTAGTGCTGCTGCCATTGCTGCGCGTCGTTCCCATGGCCGTCCTGTACGGACTGTTTCTCTACATGGGCGTGGTGTCTATGTCAGGAAACCAGTTTTTCGATCGTCTGAAACTGTGGTTCATGGACTCCTCGCTTTATCCCACGACTCATTACATCCGCAGAGTCCCGCAGTGGACCATCCACAAATTCACGTTGCTGCAACTTGTCTGTTTGGCAGTTCTATGGATTGTAAAGACGAGCGTCCTCGGTCTGTTGTTTCCGCTATTCATTGCCGTGTTGGTCCCGATCCGCTTCATCGCTGGACGGTTCTTCGCGTCGGAACACCTCGCCGCGCTGGATTCTGAGGAAGAACCCGAAGAGGAAGAAACACATTGGGTATGAACGTTGAACCCTGGTTAATACAAGCCTGGTGTGAGCGGCTGCACCGAACAAACCGGTTGTGATCCGCTAAAGCGAACGATGACATGCAGATGACGATTGACAGCGTGAACGTGGAACTCGACGACGCGATGCGCGAGTACATCGAACGGCGTCTGCGTTTCGTTTTCACTCGGTTCAGCCCACGAATCAAGCGGATTTCGCTGTGCGTGGACCGCGCGGATCGTCCGTCGGGTGGCTGCGATAGTTGGTGCAAGGTTTCCGTGAAGTTAGTCCCTACCGGAGAGATTGAGATTGAAGTCCATGCGGAGGATATTCGCTCGAGCGTTGCCCAGGCGGTGGACAGGGCCGGTCGCGCGGTGGAACGAAGAATCGAACGACAACGTCGTTCGTGAAAGAATTCGAGGAACCCCAGTATTTATGAAGAGAATTAAACGACTCCTTGCCGCCAACCTCAGTGAAATTGCCATTCGCATTTTTCGCAGTACGCACGAATTGGGCATTCGCACTGTAGGCATCCACACGCACGAAGTTCCACGACATCAAGAGTATTGGCGTCATCGGCGACTGAAATGTGCAACGGAATTCCCCGACCAACTTTGCCACCCCGTTTTTTCGCCTGCCGCCGCCGTGCGTAGTCGACCAACAGCCGTCGAATGAAATTGGCACCTGCCGCAATCACCTGGGAGCGCTCGGCTGGGTCGATGTGCCGCTGTTTGAGCAGATATAGGTAGGCATCGTTGACGAGCAACGTGGGTTGCAGCGAATGGCCGGGAGCTTCCCGCCCGAGGGCGCGTTCCGCGAGACGATGGAGCTGATCGTAAACCGATTGCTGCCAAGGGGCTTGCTTCTGCGGCGTATCGTTGTCCAGCATGTTCCGGCAGACCTCCACAGCAAACAGCAGAAGAAACGCGAAAACCGTTGCACAGAACGAGACATGCGATGAACACATCTTCCCTACACAAAGGTTGAATTGCCAACTTCTGTTCTCAGCCCCGGCTGCTCGACCGAGTTTGCTCGCTGAAATGGCGGAAAACTGGCCGGCACAGTTTTCTGGTCGACGGCCCAGCCTCTAGGCGTCTAGACCGGCAAAATTCAAGTGAATGTGTCGCTTTCTCGGAGCGGCTCAAAACGCGGCGATCACAGTGATCCATGCACTTTCAGTTCGTCCCCAGAATGCAGGAGTGGCATCCCCCAATGCGCGCAGAAATCAGGCACGAGTACCCCCCGCTTGGCAATCGGCTTAGCAGATTCGCGCCATGAGGTTCATCGCCGGAAAACGTTGGTTCTTCGGTATTCCGTCGCCGCTTCCCGAAGACTACCAAGGACTTGAGTTGACGACTCCGGAAAACTCGTCTCGTAATCTAAAACACCGAGAAGCCGTGGGGATTGAGAATTTAGGTATTTGACACACACTGCTGTCAATCTTTCCGCCAGTGTTCCCTGAATTCGTGGATGCCGGAACATCGTCGCTTCGCTTCTCGGTCCGGCCTACGCTACTCAGATGTCTTCACTACTTGACGACGCACTCGTCCGTGGTTGGGTTGCGAAAATACTCCAACACGATTGTTGTGGATTTTGTATAATGGCGGGATGAGGTGATCGTGGGGTGACGCCTGTTGTCCACTCACCTCTATCGCGTTCGCTAGGCGCGACGCGATCTTGTTTGGGCAGTTGAGATCTAATGCGAAGGCCTGTGGGCAGCAGACGCCGCTATGGATGCTCCGTCTAGCAGTGGATGAATGGTTGCGGAAATTGCAATCGTTTTTTCCTCGCGAAGTGGCCGGGCCAGTTCGCGGATCTGTGTGTAACTCGGTGCGATATCGTCTTTTAAGGGAGTGTCATGAAGCGAAACCAAGGCAAATTGTGCGGCAAGGCGTATGTTACAATCGCGCGGCTGCGCCGCTTGGTGGGCGCGTGGTCTTTTTCACCTTATCTCTCAATGCGAGCTTGTTGAGTTGTGACCACTCCGTCCGGCTTCCACGGCCAATACTTGCGAGTTGATGCGACAGCCGGTCGTGGCGAGTTTGTTCCACTTGCGCCGGAAGTGTTCCGTCGATTCCTCGGCGGCAGCGGATTGGGTGCCTATCTCATGTTGACCGAACAGGCGGCCCAAGCCGACGCGAGATCGGCCGAAGCTCCGCTTGCTTTTGTGTTCAGTCCGCTCGTCGGTAGTCCGCTGACAACGTCCGCCAAGTTTGCCGTGGTCAGCAAGAGTCCGCTGACCGAACGGTTCAACGATTCGCTCGCCAGCAGCGGCTTTGCCATCTCGGGTAAAAAAACCGGCTCGGATGCGATTCTGGTGACCGGTCGCGCCGCCGAGCCGTCACTGCTGGTCATCGATGATGGGCAGGTTCGCCTGGAACCGGCCGGCGATCTGTGGGGAACAACCTGCGACGAAGCTCAGCAGCGGCTGCGCGTCAAGTTTCCTGGAGATTGGAAGTTCGCCGTGATTGGGCCGGCGGGTGAACGGCAAGTGCGCTATGCGACGATCTCTCACGACGGCCGTCACGCGGGTCGCGGCGGTAGTGGCGCGGTGCTGGGCGCGAAGAACATCAAGGCGATCGTGCTGCGCGGCAGTCGGCGCTGTACTTGGGCCGACCCCGGCGGGCTGGCCGCTTATGCAAAGTCGCTCTCACAAAAATCATTCGGCCCGGCGACCGCCAAGTATCGAGAACTGGGGACGGCCGCGAATTTGCTGTTGTTCAATCGCTTGAATTGTCTGCCAACCCGCAACTTTCAAGAAGGCAGTTTTGCGGCAGCCGAACAATTGTCGCCGGAGGCTTTGTCGGTTACCCGCTCGAAAACGCAAGCCAGTTGCGCGGCGTGCACGATCGGCTGCGAACATATTTATTCCTTGACGACAGACGATCAGGCCAATCCGGATGCATCCTCTTCCACTGGCGTGCGCATTGAATATGAGAATTTGTTCGCGCTCGGTTCGCTGTGCGGAGTCACCGATCCCGACGTCGTGCTTGCCGCTTCCAAGCGCTGCGACCAGTTGGGCATTGATACCATCAGCGCCGGCGGCACGATCGCCTTCGCCATGGAATGCGCGGAAAAGGGATTGCTGGATGCCAAGTGGCTGCGGTTTGGCGATGGCGGCGCGCTCTTGCAGGCATTGGATTTGATTGGCCACCGCGACGGTCTCGGCAACGATCTGGCCGAAGGAAGCCGTCGTTTGGCGGCGAAAATCGGAAACAATTCGATCGATTGGGCACCGCAAGTCAAGGGGTTGGAACTTCCTGGTTACGAGCCGCGGGCATTGCAGACGATGGCGCTCGGCTTTGCCGTGGGTGCCCGGGGAGCGGATCACAATCGTAGCGGTGCTTATGAAGCCGACTTTTCACGAGAGGCGGACCGCCGGAACCTGAGGCCCGATGCGGCTCGCCTGGCGGTCGAATCGGAAGACAAGGCGGCGCTGATGGACTCCCTTATCTTGTGCAAATTCCTGCGTGGCGTGTTCGATGACTTTTTTTCGGATGCCGCCGAGATGCTCAACTTGGTCAGCGGATGGGACACCGACGCCGACGAGCTGCGGCAAACCAGCCAGCGCATCGTGGCGGCCAAGAAGCTGTTCAACATCCGCGCGGGGTGGAATCCGAGCGAAGATACTCTTCCAAAACGATTTCTCAGCCACGCCCTTCCCGACGACCCGCAGGCACAACTTTCCCCGCAGCAACTGGCCGCGGCCGTCCGCCGCTATAACGAGATTCGAGGCTGGATGCCGGATGGCCGAATTGATGACGTTCTACTTCGGGAACTTGAATTGTGTTTGTAACAAATCGCCCCCAAGGCCGTAGAAGAAGTAGCAGAGTGAGGTTTCACGTGTTCAAGCGCTCCCAGCCGCCGGCCCACGCTCAACGCCGATCGCAGGCGGTGTGCGCCGTTTCGCTATTGCCTGAACAGACAGCGGCTGTCGTCAATTTGACGTCAGGCGATCCCGATTTAAGATGTTTTGAAGTCCAGCAGGCTGATCGGTCTCGGCCTTGCAAGAAATCACAAGTCGTTAATATCAAACGACTTGCGACCGTTTTTGTGAGTGAATGCAGTTTTGGCACCCACCTTGCATTCATAGCAATCCGGAAACAAACATTCACTTTCGGGAGCGATCAACATGGCTATTTCATCCTCACTCAAAACGTTTGCCGCTATCGCCGTTACTTTCATCGGAATGGGCGCTTTCAGCCAGACGGCGGATGCGGCTTCCCAGCGCCACATCGACCGGTTGGCGGTCAGCTTTCAAGCTCAGGCCCGTGTACTGATGCACGAATTTCGGCTGCACTACCGTCACACGTCGCAGTATCGGCATTTGATGTCCGACGCGCGTGACTTGTATTACCGGGCTGCCCATATTCATGAACTGGTTCACCATCACGGAAGTTTGCACCATATCGAGCGCGACATCAACAAGATGGATACCTTGTTCCATCACCTGGAAGATCTCGTCGATCATATCGAGATTCATCCGCATGGACATATTCACGGTCATACCGGCCACGTTGCCCGCTTGATGGCTCGCATGGAAGACACGTTGCACCACTTGCAGGAGGACGTGGAAGAGATGCTCGATCCGCATCACGGACATCACCCCGTGCCGGTCATCGTGCACCCCGGTCATGGCCACGGTCACGGCCACAAGGTCATCCGATTCGGCAATGACAAGTTCTCGATCCGCTTCGGCTTCTAGTCAGCCAGAACGGATTTGAATATCGAAGAGGCCCCGGTTTTTCGGGGCCTCTTTTCGTATTGGCGTATCAACGGTGACCCGCTCGACGGCTTGAGTTCGCGACATCTTTGCACAAGCTTGTTTTTGCTGGATTTGACACCTCGACTGAGTTAAGATTCGGAGATTCCATCAACCTCCATTTTCAAAGCTTGAGGATTTGCCCTGTGTCGAAAACGAAAACCTTTGTCAGCGTCGTGTTGTGTTTGCTGGTATTGCAGTCGAATGCCTGGGCTCATTATTTGTGGATCGCGATGGAGCAAAAGAAGGGAGAGCAACCGGTCGCGAATCTTTATTTTGAAGAGGGGCCACGCCCGGGCGACGGACACTATCTCGATCCCTTTATCGAGCGCGGATCAACTTGGATTCGCACGGTCGAAAGTCCGAAGCCCGAGAAGTTGGAAATGAAAGAGGCCAAGGAAAAAAAGAACCGCTGGCTGTCGGGTACGCTGAGCGGCAGCGCCCCTCGAAGCATTGACAGCTATGGCAAGTGGGGAGTGTATCGCTATGGAAAGACGGACGTGCTGCTGCACTACTATGCAAAGTATCTGGATCTGAGCGCGCACGAAGATTTGCATGAGTTGGGTCACGCCAAGGAGCAAAAACTTGACATCGCTCCGCACGATCATGGCGACGCCATGAACTTGACCGTGATTTGGGACGGCAAGCCGGCTAGCGGACGGCCGGTTTTTGTTCGCGGCCCGAAGGGATTTCGCGAGACGCTGAAGACGGACGACAAGGGTCGGGCCAGTTTCAAGCCGGAAGCGGAAGGGCAATACAACATGCGAACCAACGTCGTCTTGGCCGGCGAGAGCGGTGAGTTCGAGGGAAAGGCCTACCAGGAAGTTCGCCATCATGCCACGCTTACGATGAACTTGCCGCTGAAAGAGTAGCCGCAATTCTCGCTCGCCGCGCGTGACGTTGGGAGCGTGGTCGGCCCGTCACGGATTACGATTGAATCTGTCACGGATAACGAGATATGTCCTGCGCTCGGGTCGGAGGTCACTTGCGGCGAAAGTAACCTACTGGCGTCATTGGGATCGCGTTGGCAGAATACGATCAATGAACTCGTGGTCGTATTCGAGTCTTTTCGTAAGCCTTCCTTTCCCATGTGAAAAATGACGGACGCCCAAACCGCTCGAGTTTCAGCTATCACGACGGTTCAGCAGCACATTCTTCAAGAGCAGACCCGGTTCCCCGGTGCTTCGGGCGAATTTTCGTGGCTGTTGTCGGGTATCACGATGGCCACGAAGTTGATCCAGGCCAAAGTTCGCCGCGCCGGTTTGTCAGATATTTTGGGTGATGTTGGCGACGTGAATGTGCAGGGCGAGGTGCAGCAGAAGCTGGATGTCTATTCCAACGAAGTTCTCGCACACTGCCTGAGCGTGCGCGAGAGCATCGGCGTGTTGGCGTCGGAAGAAAATGAAAAACCGATGCTGGTTCACAAAGGTTCCGAGAAGGCGGCCTATGCGGTGGTTTTCGATCCGCTCGACGGGTCCTCCAACATCGACGTGAACGTCAGCGTGGGAACGACGTTTTCCATCTTGCGGCGTCCCGAGGGCGTGGGGCTGGACGATCCCGAACAGTGGGTGCTGCAACCGGGCAGTAAACAGATCGCGGCCGGTTACGTGGTGTACGGGTCGTCGACCATTCTGGTTTACAGCGTTGGTAATGGCGTGCATGGGTTTACGCTCGACCCGTCGGTGGGAGCTTACATCCTCAGCCATCCCAACATTCGGATGCCCGAGCAAGGCAAGTACTATTCAGTCAACGAAGCCTACCTGAACGATTTCCCGCCACGCTATGCCGAGTACATCGAACGGCTGCGGGGCGGCACGCTGGGCCACAAATATTCGTCCCGTTACATCGGTTCGATGGTTGCCGATTTGCATCGCACGCTGATGAAGGGCGGAGTGTTTCTTTATCCGCCGACGAGTGAGAATCCCGGAGGTAAACTGCGGCTACTGTACGAAGCCAACCCGATCGCGTTTATTGTCGAGCAAGCCGGCGGCACCGCCATCGACGGACAGCGCCGCGTGCTGGACGTCGTGCCCGACAGCATTCATCAACGAACGCCCTTGATCGTCGGCAGCCGAATGGAATTGGCCGATTTTGAAAGGTTTATTCCTTCGGGAGCCGTCACGGCATGAACCGCGATGCCGACTTGATTCATCCGCGCGACGAGATCATGCAGACGATGCAGCGGATCTATCGCTATCGGATGACGACCACGTCCGGTGGCAATCTTTCCATTCGCACCACGAACGGCGACATCTGGATTACTCCGGCACGCATCGACAAAGGAAGCCTCACGCGACGCGACATTGTTTGCGTGCATCCGGACGGTTCCGTCGAGGGCCCTCACAAGCCGTCTTCCGAACTTCCGTTTCACCAGGCGATCTACGACAAGCGGCCCGATCTGCGGGCGATCGTTCACGCGCACCCGGTCGCTTTGGTTGCGTTCAGCATTTGTAATCAGGTTCCCGATACGCGACTGTTTCATCAGGCTCACTTTGTTTGCGGGCCGGTGGGATTCGCGCCGTACGCGTTGCCGGGCAGCCAACAATTGGGCCAGAACATCGCCGACCAATTTCTGGCGGGTCCGGATTGCGTGCTGCTTGAAAATCATGGAGTCGTCGTTGGTGGCCAATCGCTTTCGCAAGCCTTCCAAAGATTCGAGGCGCTCGAGTTCGCGGCGAAGACGGTCATCAAGAGCCAGCATCTGGGCACGGTTCGCTATCTCAACGAATCGCAACTCGCGCAGGCTCAAAATCGTGGCGTGGATTTGACAAGCTTCGATCCGCCCGCGGCGTCCGCGCCCGAAAGAGAATTACGTCGTCAACTTCGCGAGTTCATTCATCGCGCTTGCCGGCAACGGCTGCTGATCAGCACCGAGGGTAGTTTTTCAGCGCGGGTTGCCGGCGACTCGTTTCTCATTACTCCCTCGCAACGCGACCGCGAAACGCTGGACATAGAAGACTTCGTACTGATTCACGGGCAACGGCATGAGGCGGGCAAGCATCCCAGTCGGGCCACGCAGGCGCATGCGGCGATCTATGAGCGTCATCCGGAGATTCAGGCGATCGTCTTCGCGCATCCGGTCAACGCAACGGCGTTCAGCTTGACGGATGCGAAGTTCGACGCCCGCACAATTCCCGAAAGCTACCTGTTTTTGCGCGATGTCGAACGCGTTCCATTCGGCGTTCAGTTTCAACAGGACGGTCGGATCGCGGATCTCGTTGCGCCGACCAAACCAACCGCGATTCTGGAAAACGACGGCGTGGTGGTGGTCGGGACAAGCATCTTGGACGTATTCGACCGATTGGAAGTATTTGAATCGACGGCGGAAGCGCTTATCAACGCCAAGCCCTTGGGTGAGTTGACGGTCATGCCGGAGGCAAAGATCGACGAACTCAAGCGGGCGTTTCTAAGCTGATCGTTCAAGAACTCCGCGGACCGCGATCTCCCGCGCGCGGGAGATCGCTTAAGCCGCATCCGTGTGCATCACTTCTTGTCGGCGACCTTCTGCTGAACGTCGACCTTTTCGGTCTTCAGCAACTCGGCGACTTTTTCCGAGACCTTGTTCGCCAAGAGCCCGCTGGGATCGCAACCGGCGGCGATGGAGCGAATCTTGCCGCCCTTTTCAATTAGAAAGTTGGTGGGCATCGTTTTGGTCTGAAAGGTCTTCCAGCTTTCGCCTTTGGTGTCGACGGCATAGAGCATCTTCAGCTTCTTCTGCTTGACGTAGCCCTCGACCTTGGCATCGGGTTCGCGAAAGATGGCCAAACTGGTCAGGCCCTTGCCTTCGTATTCCTTGTGCAGCGATTGGAAGTAGGCCAGTTCCTTGTCGCAACCGGAACAGCCGCATGTCAGCCGAACCAACACGGGGCCCTTCTCGGTCAGCTTGGCCAGGTCGATCGCCTTGCCTTGGGAGTCCTTGATGGTGAATGCCGGGGCTTGTGCGCCGATGACCACGGTCTTTTTGGCCTCGCCCTTCGCCGTTGCGGCTTTTTTCTCCTCGGCGCGTAGGGTGATCGAATTTGCCAGCACGGCAAGGGCCAACGTGGTGTAGAGCATCGAACGCATGTGGAACTCCTTGGATGAATTCAGGAAGGTAGGTATTGAGGCATGTTAGGATGCTCAATGTAGCAGTTCACGTCCGGATACTCAAATCTTCCTTTGATTTCTGGTGCGAGGAGCTTGCCAAGTCGGGCAGCGGCGACAATTCTTGTTTAAGGTAGACAACGGAGAGAACAAGCCGCCGGCTGGAGACCATCGATGCGGATTTTTGTAACCACGGGTGTATTTCTGCTCACGATTTTTTGCGTCAACCGGTTACCTGCCGAGGTGCAGGCGGACAAACCGGCTCGCTTTTATCGGCAGGCGATCAGCGTTCCCAAGACGATGCGGCCGGACCTGAAGGCTGCTGTCGAGGATCTCCATTTCTACTTGGGACGGGTTACCGGGACCGAGTTCTCCGCGACCGACGACACCACTGACGCTGGGATTCTCTTGCGACGCGCCGACGATGCACCGGCGAAGGCCGTGGACTTGCTGCCCTTGCCGAGCCAGGAAGCTTGCTGCTTGTGGCCCGAGGGGGATCGGTTGTGGATTGTCGGCCGGTCGGATACGGCGCTGTGCCACGCGGTCTATCTTTATTTAGAGCAGCTCGGTTGCCGTTGGTATGCTCCTTCCGATAAATGGACGATCGTTCCTCGACGCGATGATATTCGGCTGAAGGAATCACTGGCCGCTCAGCCCGAATTCCGTTCGCGGTTGTTCTCTGGTACGGGCGGGTTTGGCGGTGCGCTGCCCTTGGACCAAAATCGCCAACTCGAAGCCCGTTGGATGCATTGGCAGCGGCGGAATCGATTTGGTGGCGAGTTCCGTCTGTCGGGCCACAGCGGCGAGGCGTTCAATGTGAAGCATCGCAAGCAACTTGAGCAGCATCCCGAATGGCGGGCGATGATCGACGGGAAACGCGTGCCGTGGTCGCTGACCGCGAAGTTCTGCGCGGGTAATCCAGAGGTGGTCGCCCTGTACGTACAAGATCGGCTGGATATCTATCGACAACTTCGAAAGCGCGCTCCCGAAGATCCGCGGGCGTGGGCGGTTTCGGTCGACCCGGCGGATGGCGGCGGGCACTGCACGGCTCCCGAATCGTTGGCGATCGGTTCGGTGAGCGATCGTGTGTTTCACGTCGCGAATGAAGTTGCCCGCGCCATGCGGAAAGAGTTTCCCGACGGTCGCGTTAGTTTGTTTGGCTATAACAAGCATGCCGCTGTTCCGTCGATTCCGCTGGAGCCGAATGTCTACGTGCAAGTGATTCCGTACGCCTTTCAACGAACGGGGCTCACGCCGGATCAATTGCTCGACGCCTGGAGCCGGAAAGTGTCGCGCATGGGCGTTTACGACTATTGGTCGATTCCCGACTGGTCGCACGATTTGCCAACCTTCGATCCGCTCGTGTTCGGACCGACGCGTCTGCGAGACTGGCATCGGCGAGGCGTCGACAGCTTTCTGTGCGAATCGACATTCAGTTCCGGCGCAATGGGCCCTGCCTGGTACATCGCCGCTCGCGTCGCCTGGCAGTCGGACGCGGACGCCGACCGGCTGTTCACCGAAATGATGCACGGTTGTTTCGGCGTCGCCACCGAGCCGATGGAGCGCATGTTGCGGCGCTGGTCGCTCGGTTTCTATCTGACCTCGCACGAACTGGCTCTTTCGTTTCGCGACGTCGACGAAGCTTGGCGGCTTGCCGGTCAAGATAAAGACGCCGCGGCGCGAGTCGCCGACTATGGCCGCTACGTTGAATACTTGAGGCATCGTTTCGAGTATTTGCAAACCAAACGCGCCTCGGCCGAGCGCCGCGCGGCGGCCGATCGTTTGATGCGTTACCTGTGGAGCATTTACGACTCGACCATGATCCACGCCTTTCGACATTCGCAACTGTTGGCTCGCGACGAACGAATCGCGGGCGACGCCACGCTGTCGGAGGTCTTTGATTGGCGGGATAAAGCCGCGCCGGGGTGGTCATCGATTCGCGCCGTTACCGACGAACAAGTACGCAAACGAGTACGGACGGCGGTCGAAGAATTGAAGCCGCAAGCGTTTGTCGCTCGCCGGTTTAAAGGCCCGCTGACACTCGCGACTCGGCAAACGACACCCTCCTCCAGCGATGATTACACGCCGGTGTTGTGGCTGAACAACTCGCTGGAATTTCATATTCAGGCCGATCATGACGGGCAGGTATTTCGACCAAGAATTGCTGCGCAATTGCCGGTCCGACTTTTAGTCACCGATCCCAACGGTAATCAACTGGCGGATCACTCAGTCGAGACCGGCGAGTCCTGGCGCACCGCATGGTCGAATCCAGAATTGACATTGCCCAAGCCGGGACTTTATCGGATCGAGATTGTCGCGCAGCGGCGTACGTTCCGTCTTTCGCTCCCCGCCAAGATTCCACTGACGATGACGGGTTGGTCAAACAGCCAGGGCACACCCACTCCGCGCTTGTACTTCTACGTTCCGAAGGGAACGGAGCAACTCGCCGTCTATGCCAACTATGTAGCGGCCGGCCCGCCCCGGTTTTTTGACCCGGTGGGTAACGAGATTCAGCCAACGCTGGTCGATAACGGACATTTACAGATCGTCCCGATACCGGCCAGGCAGCGAGGCAAGATCTGGTCGCTTGACCGGGCAAAGTGCCCCATTGGCCCCATGCGTTTTCTAAACGGTCCCGCAGCTTTCGCGCTCTCGCCGGGAACGCTGATGGTCCCGAGCGACGCGCTAGCAGAATGACCGTCGGACCAGATTTCCGTTGCATTCATGGGTTTGTGCCTTCTGATTCGGGTCGTTGATGCCGCCCCTGGATGCATGCCCGCCGCCGTTTGCTTGACATCCCTCTGGGGGATCTTAGATACTGGATATTGGTGGCAGCGTCCTGGGTCTTGGGCAAATGCCCTTCCCACCATTTTTGGAAGGAGTCGGCGATGTTGGTTGACCGTCGTAAGCTGTTGGCAGCGTCCCCCCTATTATTGTTGGGACCTGGCCTTGCCCGGGCGAAAGATTCCGACAGGGCGGAATTTCCCGAGTTCACCAAGCAGTCCGAGAAAGCGATCGCCAAAGGCACCAAGTGGCTGCTGAAGACGTACAACCGAGACGGCGGATGCGGCGAGGATATCGGAACTCCCTCGGATCTCAGTTGTGCCGCGATTGTGGCCTTGGCTTTGCTGTCACGCGGAAATTCGCTGATCGCGGGTCCCTTGAGCGATTTCGTTCGCAAGTCGACGGAGTATCTTGTCAAGGCAACCGACGATAACCGATTTGCCATCAACTTGAATTCGCAAGTTCGCGCGGACCTTTGCGGCTACGCCGATCACCACTTCGCCGCGCTGCTGCTCAGCCAGGTTCTGGGTCAGGGTCGCGACGAGTTTGATTCGGTTCGGCGGACGATCGAAAGTCTGAGCAAAACCATCGCGCGAGGCCAAGCGGCGCAAGGCCATTGGGGACAGGGCCGTTATCCTCAACTGGCCGCCGTTACAGGCTGGTGTAGTTTGCGAGCCGCGTTCTTCGCGGGCCTCTCGGTCGAGGGAAGTGCCGACGCGACCGCGCGGTTTTTGCTCAAGGCAATGAGTGCTAGCCGCGGGCAAGGAAATTTCTTTGCCATGGCTTCCGGGATCCGAGTGCTGTATTCGCTTGAGTTGGAAGATGAAGATGTTTCCAAGTGGGCTTTCGCCGAGGCGCTCAAATCGGCCACGAAGTACTTTCCGCACTTCAATCAACTGGGGGGCGAGCAATATTTGGCCTTCCACTACATCAACGAGACGATGCTGCAGCGAGGCGGCTCGATGTGGCAACGCTGGTTCCCGATCGTACGCGACAAACTGATCGATGTGCAAAACGCCGACGGCAGTTGGGTTGGCCACAGTTGCATCGTCAGCCGGACGTTTTGCACGGCCTGCGCCATGCTGGTCCTCACGTCACCCAACCGCTATCTGCCAATTTCCCAAGTATGAATCGGGACAGAGACCCTATCAGCCGGATAATCGTTAAACTTTTCCATGTCTAACGACCGAAGTTGATATTGTTTTGGCAGAACTATCCAGCTACAAGCCGGGACTCGAACTTATCTAGCACGTTTCGATTCCGAAACTCAGCAAGCTCGCAGCGAACCTGGTGTCGCTTCCATGCAGTCGCCAGTTTGCCAGCATATCAAAAAGGAGAATAGGCGATGCTTTTCGTCAAGGATTTCACGCCGCGATGGTTGATGCTTGCGTTGTTCGGCGGTTGCTTCGTGGTTTCGCCAGCCGTGCAAGCAGCGAATCCCAAGGGCACTCCAGCAAGTGCCGTGAGCAAGTCGAATGTACAAGTCACCGACGTCGTCTTGCACAAGGGCGGATTGTTGGTCGGGTCGTTTGTGGGGGACAAGGGTGAAGCCGTGAAGGCGAACCAAGTCGCCCTGCGCAAGGACGGCAAAGTAATCGCCACCGCCACGACAAACGACAAGGGCCAGTTCGGCATTCGCGGTTTGCGAAGCGGGGTTTATGAAGTCGCCACCGCGCGCGGCAACGGATTCTTTCGGTTGTGGTCCAAAGAGACCGCGCCGCCTTCCGCGCATCCGGCCGTGATCATCGTGGCTGGCAACGAGGTTCTCCGCGGGCAATATGAAGAAGAACGACGTGGAACTTGCACGCTGTTCGATCCGCAATCACCAGCTTATCAAGCGTTGACTCTGGGTCTGGGGGCCGGTGGCCTCGCTACTGGAATCATCGCCCTGACCGAGGATGACAACGGTTCCTGATCGCGTATCCGCCCTCTTGGGGGCTCCGCATCGCACGGACTTACCGGGCGTTGTCGTCAGTAAAATACAGCGTCGTCAGTAAATACAACGTCGTCAGTAAATACAACGGCCGCTCAGCCCAGCAAAATTTGGGTTGAGTCGGCCTTCTTTCGTTCTTGTGCACCGGCGTTGGGACAACATCCAAGCAACGGGACAACAACCAAACAACCGACGGAGTGCCCGCCGACGCCCTGCAAGAAATGAAAGCAGCCCGGTGGGTGGGGGGCACCGGGCTGCAAAGCCAGATTCGAGGCAAGCTCTGGCAAGCTAGGAAATATGTACTCCGCGGCGGTCTACCACGGTCCACGAATGTAGTAGACGCCAAACTGATCGGTGTGGCTGGGCCACAGTGGTGTTCGCCTTAACTGTTCGCCGCCGTATCCCCCCATTTCGCCGGGGAAGGGTCGGGCAAACTGATGGTAAATGGGAACGGCTTGGGTTTGCCCCACGCCCCAACCCCAACGCGTTTGCGTGGCGGCGGTGGGTGGCACGACCAGGGCCAAAGGCTTGCCCCACTGTCGATGATAGTAGTTGCCGTGCCAGGAATACATTTGCGCTTGGGCTTGGTTCCACTGATGAGTATATTCCGCCGTTCCGCCCCGGCGGCTCTTCAAATAGCGCTTGTGTTTGTGTTCGCCGGAACCTCCGTGAAGGCCGCAATGTGGGCAGCAACCGCCATGGCAGGGCGTGCCACAATGGCTGCAACCGCCATGGCTGTCGTATTCGCTGGGCACGTATCCGCCATGGTACTCGCTGCCGCCATGGTACTCACTGCCACCATGGTACTCGCCATCGAGAACGCGGGGTTGATCTTGAATGGTCGCTTCGGGCAGGCCCCGAGGCTCGACCGGCGGTGGGGGAACATCTTGGGCGCACGCGACGCCCGCCAACATCGTTAGCAGACAGGCGGGGCCCAGGGAAAGAATTCGTGACATATCCTGGAGATCCTCTTTTGGCAGTTGTGGAATGGGCTGACCAAGTTGCGGGCGTGGGCCGAAAAACGCGTGCCTTACGGGCAGGGGATAAAGGGCACCCTCGGCGGATGGAGGCGACGGAAAACGGTGGGCCGAATCGTGCCTCGTTGGTAACGGACAGTTGTCTTGTTCACCGAAGCATGGCCCTGGCAGCCGCCATTACCGTGGTAGTGGCCGTAGTAGTTCCAGTACTGGCGATAGTGGGGGTACAACAACTCGTGAGGCATGAAGGGCTGATAGGTGTAATATACGTGTCCCACGTTCTTGGGCACGGGCATGGGAGCCAAATACATTTGAGCCGGTACCTGGCCAGCGCCCGGTCCGGCGTAGTAGTTGTAGAACAGATCGGGGCCGCCCCCGTACTGCCCATAATTCTCATTATTACCGGCGGACGAGTGGTTCAAAGGAATTGGCTGCAGGTCGGGAGATCTCCGCCCTTCGACCGGTGCCAAGGTCGGCTCGTCTTGGGCGGCCGACTCGCGCGTGGAGTGTGACAACAGCCCGCAGGCGAGCGACAAAACAGCAACCGTTTGCCAATGCAGCAGATCTCGCATCATGACATCGTTTCCCTTGCAGGATGGCGTGCAGCCAACCAAGTGGCTGGTGTTGGGTGGGATCGCGGGGGCCGTTGCTGCCGGCCGTGCGACATTCGTGGGGGGAACGATTCCGGATGATCCAAACGGCGTCCGAAACCCGTTCGATAATTAGTTTCGGCCACTGACGGTGCTGCGGGTGAATCTTTATCTTCGTGTCGCGACATCCGAACGAATTGTGCCGATAACCTGATCAGAAACCGACTGGGAGAGGTACGCACCAATCGATATAATGCGTAAAGTTTGACCAGTTTAACCTGCAACGCCTCCTCATCCTCATTGAATTCATACGGGTAAAGGAGTACCTCATTTGTCCGCTGAGAACGCATCCTCCGGCTCGAACGGCTCTTCGACCTCCAATGGCCAGCGCGGTCGGCGTAGGGCCACGGCCCAATCCATGGCCGCCAAACAGCGGAGTATTTCGGTAAGCGAGTTCTTTGCCAAAAATCGCCACCTGCTCGGTTTCGACAACCTCCGCAAGGCGCTGCTGACCACCGTCAAGGAAGCGGTCGACAATTCACTGGACGCCTGCGAGGAAGCTGGAATCGTTCCCGAGATTTGGGTCCACATCGAACCGGCGGGAAACAAGCGTTTCAAGATCGGCATCCAGGACAACGGCCCGGGGATCATGAAGAAGCAGATTCCATTGATCTTTGGCAAGCTGCTATACGGGTCGAAGTTCCATCGCCTGCGCATGAGCCGCGGACAACAGGGAATCGGCATTAGCGCCGCCGGCATGTACGGCCAGTTGACCACCGGCAAGCCCGTCAAAATCATCTCCAAGATTTCGCCACGCAAACCGGCCCACTATTACGAAATTCAGATCGACACCAAAACCAACAATCCCGAGATCCTTAACGGGCGCGGCGACGGCGTCGATATTGACCCTGGCGAAAAAGGCCGCAAGTACATTGCAAAACACGGCATCGAGTGGGTCAACGAATATGAGGCCGAGGAAGGCAAGCCAGCCAAGGACTTGAGGAGCGGCACCCGGGTCACGATTGAGCTGGAAGGGGTTCACAAACGGGGTCGCGGCAGCGTGGACGAGTATCTTGAACAGACCGCGATTGCCAATCCTCATGTTACGATTCACTATCAGGATCCCGACGACAATCTCACCACGTATTCGCGTTCCACGCACGATCTACCGGCCGAGCCGAAAGAGATCAAGCCGCATCCTTACGGCGTTGAACTGGGCCGACTGGTGACGATGATGAAGGACGAAAAGGCCGGCACGATTTCCCAATTTCTGACCTCTTCATTTTCTCGAGTCAGTTCGGGCGTCGCGCGAAAGATCTGCAAAACGGCCAAGCTAAGCACGCGTGCATCGACCAAGTCGATCGGCCGCGACGAAGCCGACGCCCTTTATCAGGCAATTCAAGAAACCCGCATTCAAGCGCCGACAACCGATTGCATTTCTCCGATTGGCGAAGAACTGATTTTGAAAGGCCTGCACCATGTAGTGCCTGGCGAGTTCTTCGTGGCGGCGACGCGGCCGCCTTCGGTCTATCGCGGAAACCCATTCCAAATCGAAGTCGGCCTGGCCTACGGCGGAGCGAGCACGGCGCAGAAAGTTTCCTTTGATCTACTCGATCAGTTACTGGACGAAACCGATGCCCGCACGTTGCGTCAGTTCTTGTTGCTGACGTTCGATGGACTGGGATCGGAAGGCGTCGACAAGATCCTGGCGGAAGCCGATTTCGGGACTCGCCAATCGCCCACAAAACTGAAGAAAGCCGAACGCAAAACGCTCCACGAAGCCATGCGGAACGTAAATCTGTCGGACGGCCAGAGCATGCAAGTGCTGCGATATGCCAACCGCGTGCCGTTGCAATTCAAGCAGTCGGATTGTGCGATTACCCGGATCGTCACCAGCACGACATGGCGCTCTTATGGCCTCTCGCAATCACGCGGTTCGCTGCCGAGTGGTCCGGTTACGATCATGGTGCACATGGCCAGTGTCTGGGTGCCGTTCACGAGCGAGTCGAAGGAAGCCATCGCGTCTTACCCGGAGATCGAGAAAGAGTTGCGGTTGGCATTACAGGCAGTGGGCCGGAAACTGGGCATGTTCCTTCGACGACGAAAAAAAGTCAAGCAAGAGGGCGAGCGACGCAGTATATTCTTGCGATATCTCGGGGAAGTCGCCAACGCGGTAAGCCAGATTAATGGTGCCGACCGGGAAGAAGTTCATCAGGATCTACTGCGAGTGGCACAACGAATGACCGCGGCCGCCGACGCGAAGTTTGACAAACGCGGCAAACTTATCGAGGAAGAAGACGAAGAGTACGGCGACAATGTACTGATTATTGACCAAGATACCGACCAACTGCTGGCCGACAAGTTAAATGATTCGGAAACGAACGAGTCTTGACCGAGTCTGTCGTTGACCCAACTTTATCTCAAATTCGAAGACAGTGATCCGGGCGACCGGGCAGCTAATTCCATGGCAAAAAAGAAAACCAAAAAGAAGGCTTCCAGCAAAACGCGCCCAAATCGTGAAAAGGTCAAACTGACCAAGGCCGATCAAAAGACGCTGAAATCGATGACGGGCCAAGCGGAAAAAGTTGTGAAGATGGCTGGCCGAAGCGCCGCTCCACACATGGACATCCCTTCCCGGTCACTGTCGAACGTGCGGTTTAACCGGACGAAAAAGATCATCGAAATGGGCAGTGGGACAAATCGCCGTGAGTTGTTCAACCTATCGCAGGCGAAGAGTTATATGCAGACCCTGTTGGTCATGAAGGGCTGCAAAGGACTGATCGAAGCCGGCAAGTCGAACAGTATTCGTGGTCTGTTTTATTCTCTGAAGGGAAAAATCGCCGGAACGAGTGAGAATACGTTCGAAGTGCAGGGTGAGTGCGATCCGGTCATTGAAGATTCCGAAGTGCTGCTCGACTCGCTACGTGAAGAGTTGCACCTGATGGCTGATAAGAAAGGGGACATGGTCGGGAATATCGTGCTGCTGGACAAGGGCGACGAGATCGATTGTTCTCACATGGGCAGCGGCGGATACGGAATTCCCTCAATTGTCGAACCGAACGTCATTGATTTTAAGAGATGCGGCGCGAAGTTTATTCTGCATGTTGAAAAAGGAACGGTTTGGCAGCGTTTCAACGAAGATAAGTTCTGGAAGACTCACAATTGTATTCTCACGCACGGCGGCGGCCAGCCACCGCGCGGCGTTCGCCGCTTGCTGCACCGAATGCATCACGAATTGAAACTGCCCGTGTACTGTCTGTTGGATAACGATCCATGGGGGTATTACATTTATAGCGTCATCAAGCAGGGCTCGATCAACTTGGCCTTCGAGTCTCAGCGCATGGCAATTCCGGCCGCCCGTTACATTGGACTGCGCAGCAAGGATTTCGAGGAGTGCGAGCTTAACGAAAGCGTGCAAATACAGTTGACGGACAAAGACATCAAGCGCGCCAAACAGATTGCCAGCTATCCCTGGTTTGAAAAAAAGAAGCACTGGCAGAAGGAAATCGAGTTGATGTTGAAGAATGGATTCAAGCTGGAAGTAGAATCGCTGATCAGTAAAGACATCAGCTATGTCACCGAAGAGTACGTCCCTGATCGCCTTGCCGAACGTGATTTTCTAGATTGACCGGCGGCGGTCGCGGTTCGCAAGTTGGCGGAAATATCCCGGTGGAGTCTTCTCAGAAACCGCCAACGTAGGATGCGACCAGATCGCGATCCGATAGCGTCTCGTCGCTCTTCGCTCCCATGAAATAGAATGCCGAAGCGGCGTCATTGGCGGACGGTTTCGTTTGCAGGTAGCGGTCAATATAGATCAGCCAAAAGAACGCCAACCGAGAAAAGCCACTGGCCAACGCTCGGCAACGGGGCGAGGAAAAGAAGCTGAGCAAGAAATATCGCAAGCTCCAGGCGAGCGCCATTCCAGGTCCGCAGGTGATTCCGCTGGACAGTTCTTCAAATCGGTTGAACAAACGGCGATGGCCGAGTCGCGTGAACCGCGTGAAATCAAATTCGCGGCCATGAACCTGCTGCATGAACGGCGTATCCGAATAGACAAGTCCGTCCGTTTTTAGCACCCGATAAATCTCGGCCACGCAGCGGTGGGGATCGGCGACGTGTTCCAAAACGGCTTGCACAATCACGCCGTCTAGTGACACGTTCTTGAACGGCAAATCGTGCGCGTCGCAAACCAGTTGAGTGCGGGGGCCCACCGCGGCATCCGTTTCGACCAGCTTAATGCGGGGATCGTTCACGAGTACGTCCATGCCATCCCCAATAATGCTGCCGCCGACCACCAGCACCGTGGGGCGGTCGCTGCGCCGCAGCAATTGATCGCGAAACTCCGCAAAGTTCTTCGTGGCCGACACGTTGGCCGACGGATCGGGCAAGCAGCGGCTTACCAATTCGCGGAACCATCCCGTCGGCTTGAAGAAGGTGGCTTGTTGTTTCAAAAAGGTCTGTTTGTCAAAGATGCTGTTGCTTTCGTTGACAAGGATCGGGCCGCATTGCGCGATCGGAAATCGCTCGCGGCACGATGGAGTACAACACGTCAACGCGTCTGATTCCTCGATCAATTCCCCTTGGCAGGCGGGACACTGCAGCAAGGCCATGAATTCGCCCGGCGACCGCGCGTTCTCGGTGAATGGTTCTGAATCGAGTTGAGTGTCCGATTCGAATTGATTCGGTTCGCGCAGATCAACGGACATGGAAGGCGCCTCAAGAGGGAAGGGTTGTAAGAAATCTAGCGAGGCAGTGCCTCAGACCGATACGAGCTATCGCTCGGACTTAATGACCCGCTCCCGTTGGTCGCTGAAACTTGACACAAATGCAACAACATTCCTTCATCAAGTAGCCTAGCTTTGATTTCGGCGCGAATCCACGCGGCACGAAGATTGCCCCCTGGGCGGCTGAAACGGCTTAACGAACATGCCGGCTGTTCGAAAGATGAGGCCCATGGGCGCCGGCGGATTATGCCTCGGCAGGGCTCAATTCAAACTCGTGCAGCGGCGACGAGTTGCCAAGATACTTGCCCTCCTTGTCGAGGACCGCGCCATTGCCTTGGCTCTGCCTGTTCGTCGCGATCACCACGACGCGGCGACCGTCGGGATGGGGAGCGAGGCTGTGCGTGTTGTACAGTTTGGTGCAATCGAAAAACGGCTTTTCTTCGTCCGGCTTGAGCAATATGAATCTGCCGGCACCGGGAGGCCCGCTGGTGACCATCATGAAATAGCCGTCCTGGTGCCAGTGCAAATCGAAAACGTAACCGTCCTTTTCCGGGCCGAGGTGAATTTCCTTCGTCGGCTTCAGCGTCTTCCAATCCAACAGCCGAATCGTGGGAATGCCAAAGGCGCGGCCCGCTTTGGTCGGATCGCTGCCGGCGCAAAGCAGAGTCTCACCGTTGTCGCGGAATTGCAGAATCCGTAACCCGGTGACATCTTGGATACGTTCGTAAAAGTGCATCATCTCCAGGCAAACTTCGCGAGCCTGCTTGCCGGTGGTCAGATCCCAGTGCTTGAGATTGCCCATCAAGTCGCCGGAGACCGCCGATTTGCCGTCCGGGTGGATGGCGACACTGTAGACGTCGTACTCGTGGCCGGACAACTCGTGCAACAGCTTGCCGTCGCCGGCCGACCAGATCCGCACCATGTGATCTCGGCCGCCCGTGGCGATCAACGCGCCATCTTGGCTCACGGCCAGCGAACGAATCCAGCCATCGTGCGCTTGCTCTTGAACCCAGCGGGGAGCGGGAGTCTCGTCGGCATAAGGCCGCGCGCAGAGTTGCCCCCACGAATCGGTGCTAATCAGCGTCTTTCCATCGGGATGAAAGGCGAACGTTTGCACCCAGCCGCGATGGCCCGTGATGGGCGAGATTTGTTGGGGTACTTCCGCCGAAAAATCCCAGCGGCGGATCTCGGCGTCGTAGCCGCCGGTAAGCAATAACTTCCCGCAGGGGCTGAACCGGGCAATACAAACTTGCCGGTCGGTTTCGATTACCCGCAGTTCACGTGGTTCGATGTTCATGGCTAGCTCAAAAGATCCTGGACGGGAGACATGTCGTCGTGGGCAATGGGCAGCGGTTGAGTTCCATTCATGTATTCTTCCGTGGCGGAATCGATGCCCAGCGCGCGATACCAAGTGTGGAACATATGGCCGATGTCATAGGGTTCGCTGGCGACGTCGGTTCCCTCGGCATTCGTTTCGCCAACCACGACGCCGGGCTTCACTCCGCAACCGGTCATCGCCATCGACCAGGCGTTGGGCCAGTGATCGCGTCCGACCGATCCGTTCACACGCGGCGTGCGGCCGAACTCGGCCATCATGATCACCAACACACGGTCCATCATCCCGCGCTCATTCATGTCTTCGACCAGCGCCGAAAACGCTTGATCGACTTTCGGCATGCGGCTGGCATGCGCATTGAAGTTGTCGCCGTGCGTGTCCCAGCCGTAGGAAGTGACTTGAACGAACCGCACGCCCGCTTCAATCAGACGCCGCGCCAACAGCGTATGTTTGCCAAGGTCGTGGTTGCCGTAACGAACCTTGTCTTTCTCGAGCAGCGTCTCCTCGTCAAACAGGTCTTCATGTTTCATCAAGGTCCGCGCGACATCGTAAACATAGCTGTGGGCTTCGCTGTTTGCCTTTCGCTGCCGCCCGGCAAAACGGCGGTTGAATCGCTCGCGCAGCTCTTGCCGAGCTTGGTCGGCATCTTTGCCAAGAGAATCGGGGCGCAGCAAGTTTGCCGGCGGTTTGCCATCGCCCAGCGCGAGCGCTCCGTATTTTGCTCCCAGGAACCCGGCGTGCTTGGAGATGAATCCGCCATTACCCGGCTTGACCCACATATAGGGCGGCAGTCCGCTTTCCGTTGGCCCCATCAACCTGGCGACGGCCGATCCCAAATAGGGATACACCACGCCCCGGTTCTTGGGTTGCCCGCGGAGAATCTTGGGCACGCCCGACGAATGATTGGCGTCTTCGGTTTTCATGCTGCGGACCACCGAGAATTGCTTCATCAGTTGGGCCGAGCGCGGCAGCAACTCGCTAATATGGACGCCGGGCAGCGAAGTTGGAATCGCGCGGAACGGGCCGCCGAATTGCGTATTCGGCTTGGGGTCCCAACTTTCCAATTGGCTCATGCCGCCGTCCAGCCAGATTAGCAATACCTGTTTGTCGCTCTTCTTCAGCTCTTCGGCGACCGCCGGCTCAAGCAGCCCGCCCAGTCCGAGTCCCGCCGCGCCGCCCGCCAACGCGCCCAGCATGTGGCGACGCGAGAGATCATGTTCCCATGGCTTACATCGATTGTGATTCATAGTGATGCCAGTTGTTTGTCGTTGATAGCGACGCGAGCCGAACGGTCTGATAGCGGAGCGATCAACGACAAACCATTAGTGATTGAGAATAAACTCCGTCGACGCCAGCAGCGCCCAGGCCAATTCCGCGATGGCTTCGGCGCGACGGTCTTGATTCGCAGCCAAATGCTGAACCACATCCTGGCGGTCCTCGTCGTTGGGCAGGCGGCTGAGAATACTCAAAAACAATTCATCGGCCAGTTTTTCGACCGGCTCGATACTCATCAAGCGATCGGTCAAATTGCCTGGCCGCTGTTGTAACAACGCCAGCACATTCTCGTCGTGCATAATGAACAGAGCCGCTTTCACGGTTGGCTCGAATTCGACTTCCGGCTTTTTGGGCGGGCTGGCGAACGCCTTCAAGAATCGCTTGTGCAGTTCGGTTAGGTCCGCGGACTTGGCCAACACCTGCTCGGCGGTAAAGTGCGCCGCGGCTTGGACCTCTTCCTCGGGCTTACCTTCCGTCTTCGCGGTTTCAACAAGCTGCTGGCGTTGCCGATCGATCTCGCCAATAGCCGTCATCGTGGTCCAAAATAGCTGCTCGGCCGACAATCGCTTTTGATTGCCCAGAGCGTACGATGCAAGCGGCGGTTCGTCTTGGCCGTCAGGCAAAACGCAAGTCCGCTGGTAAGTTGCCGACAAGGCCAGTTCACGCAGCAACCACTTGATATCGAAATCATGAGCGGCGAATTCGGCGGCTATCAACTCCAACAGTTCAGGATGCGTCGGCGGATTTTGACCATGTTGCAAATCGAGCGGTTCGACCAATCCTCGTCCCATCATCATGAACCACAATCGATTGGCGATGTTCTTGCTAAACAGAGGATTCTCCGCCGTTGTCAATCGCGAAGCCAGTTCGCCCAGCGGGCTGAATTTTGGCACGCCCGGAGTGCGTGTCTTTGTATCGGGGGGAACCGCGAATTCTTCGCCCTTGGTAAACGACACGATTTCGATTTCCTGGCCGCCCGGTACTCGCGGGGCGGTCTGCATCGGCTCTTGGGTAAAGACCGACATGAAGTCTTGTTTCTTGATCAGAACTTTTTCGGCCACGGCCGGGAACTTGACATCTCGGCGGGTCTGCACGTTCTCGAAGATCATGTGCAAACCTTGAAAGTCGCGCTGCAAGTAATCGTCAATGCTGATGTGGTCGTGACACTGGGCGCATTGCAGATCCACGCCAGCCAACAACCGGCCGACGTCCCGCGTCAGGCCAGGAACATCCACCGGTGCCATCGCGCCTTCCTTGATCAATCGCGCGGTGAGAAAGTAAGCAGCGCCGCGCGTCGCTTCATCGTCGGCATCCGGCTTAATAATCGCGCGGGCCATCTCGTCCCACGGCATGTTTTGCTCAAACGCCGTTCGCAAGAATTTTGACCACTCCTCGTGCTCGCCGCGCCGTTCCATCAACATCGCATGGAACAACTCGTGCATTCGTCGCGGATACTCGGTCCCGCCGAGCAATTGATCGATCAGCGTCAATCGTTTGTCGGCCGCGGCATTGGCCAGGAACTGGCGAGTCTCTTCCGTTGTCGGAATCCGTCCGGCTAGGTCCAAATAAATCCGTCGCACGAATTCCGCGTCGCTAGATGGAGAATGCACTTTCCAATCACCCAGTTGGGCATCCACCAGACGATCGATGCGAACATGCAAAGGCTCGTCCGCCCGGCACTCGGCATGGCTCGCGGAAAAGCCGAATTCGATCAGGCAGCAAGTAATCGAAAAGACAACCAGTCGGATTGAACACTTCATGGCCATGACGGACAAACGGTGGGAAAGTAGTTGGTAGGATCTCCGCCCGAGCGGGTTGTTGCGACGCGTCGCTCGGTTGCTTGAGACTAGCACAAATTGCCGCACAAATAAACATTTGCTGATTTGTTCGAGCGTGGCCGGATTCTATCGAGCTGCCACAGCGACGTGGGCGCGGCGTCCGCCGACTGGCTGTCGTCGTCCCGGCGAAGGATCAATCCGGCTCGTTGTGCCGTTCTGACAAACTGCCGAATCTCTTCGGCCGTGACCTCCTCCTGGAAGCGGGACACAAAGGACTCCGCAATGCTGCCGTAGGTGCGCGTGCCGTCCAGTTGCTGAAGTAGAAACGCTTCTTCCTGTCCCAGACGAATGTACTGATTCAGAACAGCGGATAGACAAACGGTTCGCTGGACTGCGGTGCTGCCGCCGATAGAACGATCATGACGATGATTAGAACGAGGGACCAGGCAGTCCCAACGTATCCCATGATCAACCCGGCGATTGCCAAGGGTCGGCCAGCGAGAAGTGTATCTTTCTTCATCCTCGCAAGTGATAGGTGGCCACAGATCACGGCTGGGATACCGGCCAAGAAACCAAGACACAGCATACTCGCAATTCCGAGTACAAGGCTGGCGACGGCCGCCGCTGACGTCTTGGTTAGTCTTTCGTTCATTTCCTAAACCGGCCATCGCGGTTCGCTGAAGTGCAAACTTGTGATTCTAGTCCATGATCCCGGCATCTCAAAAATTCATTCGAGCCGTCCGCGACCGCGCGTTGACGTCGGCGGCAGTTCGCTCGGGTATAATATCCGCGACCAACCCTTTGGAGACCGATTCCAGTGCATTGTCCGTCGCAAGTTTTGCTTCAACAGTTTCTTCAGGCCGACCTTGGTGAACCTGAGCAGAGTTCGGTGGAGTCGCACGTGGGGAGTTGCTCGGATTGCCTGGAACGACTTGACGCACTGACGAGCGGTCAGGTCGCGAGTGAGGAGGCCGCCACGGACAAAGATGGATGCCCGGCCACGAATGACCCGGCCACGAGGGAGGTGTGGAGTGATGCACTGCTTGGCCGACTAACGGATGGAGTTATCCAGGCTGCGGGCAACGGCGGCCCGGTCCCGTCGGTTCAATCCCCGGTCACCATCAGCGACTATGAGCTGCTTGAGGTCGTTGGACGGGGAGGCATGGGGATCGTTTATCGGGCCCGCCAGCTAAAGCTCAATCGAATCGTTGCCGTGAAGATGATTGCCGCCCACGATTTGGGAAAGGCTTCGTTACGAAATCGCTTTCGCGTGGAGGCCGAGTCGGCGGCCCGACTGGATCATGCCGGCATCGTACCGATCCATGACGTTGGCGAGATTGGTCCCTACGTTTACTTTTCGATGGCGTTCGTTGCCGGCGGTACCTTGTCGCGCAAGCTGGGTGTTGCCTGGGAACCAGACAAGGCCGCGTCGATCCTCAAGCAGATCGCCGAAGCCGCGCACTTTGCTCATGGGCGCGGCATTATTCACCGTGATCTCAAACCGTCGAACATTCTAATCGAACCGAGCGGTCAGCCGAAGATCGCCGATTTTGGACTAGCAAAGCAAATTGAATCCGGAGCCGAACTGACGACATCCGGAGAAGTCCTGGGTACGCCCAGTTACATGCCGCCCGAGCAGGCCGAGGGGCGACTGAAGGATGTCTCGGTAACCAGCGATGTCTATTCGCTAGGTGCCATTCTCTACCATCTGCTGACGGGACGAGCACCGTTTGTCGGCGAAGACCAAGTTGGCATTCTCTACAAGGTGATTCACTCCGAACCGATCGCTCCGCGACAGTTGAACGGGGCCGTCCCGCGCGATCTGGAGACGATCACCATAAAGTGCCTTTCCAAGTCTCCGCGTGACCGCTATCCGACTGCCGGCGAGCTTGCGGACGATCTGGGTCGTTTTCTGGCCGGTCAGCCGATCGAAGCTCATCCAGTTGGCGTGTCCGGAAGGCTGTGGCGATGGAGCCGACGTCACCCCGCGCTAGCCGGGCTAAGTTTGGCGTTGATTCTTGTTTTGGCGACCGCCTCGGTCGTCTCGGGTTATTTGGCGCGAGTTGCCAACGATCGTTCCGACCGGCTCACCACGGCCAACCAAGATTTAACCGCGGCGGAAGCGGAGGCCCGACAATCGGCGGATCAGGCTGCCAAAGAGGCTGAACAATCCCGGATCCAGGCCGACGCAACGATGCGCGTCATGGAATCCATGTTGTACGACATTCAACATGTGATCACTAACAATCCCGCCGAACAGGAAGAACGCCGCACTCTGTTGAAATCGGTCCTCACCGAACTTGAAGATCTTGGCGAACAGCACGTCTCCAACCGGCGTCTCACTCGCTGTCGGGCTTCGGCGATCTTGGGTCTGGCCGACGTCGTGCTGCAATTGGGCGACCAGCAAGGGCAAGGAGGCGCGACCGGCTCACGAAGGCTTTATCTACAGGCAATCGATTTGTTTCAAAGCCTTGATGACCAGTTCGATGACGACACGACCGCGAGCGACCTGGCCGACGCGCTGACGGAATATGGAGACACCCTTGCGGAGGAAGGGCAGTGGAAGTCGGCCAACGAACTGTTTCATCGAGCCTTACCGCACCGTGAGCGGGCGGTGCGTCTGAAAGCGGACGATCCAGCCGAACTGGGAAAACTGGCTGAACTCGAAATCTTTTGCGGAGAAGGACTCAACCATACAGGCCGCCGGGCCGCGGGTCTGGAAATGTTCAAGGCCGCCCGCACCCGTTGTGTGACGATTCTCGATCGCGTGCCCGGCGACAAGTTTATTCGCGGGGAATATTCACATGCCTGCCAGAAAATTGGGGACTGGCATGTACAGTCGGGGCAGTTCAACGAGGCCCGCACGGCCTTCCTCGAAATGAAGCAGACACTCGAAAGCCTGTTGGTGGAATTTCCATTCGACACAAGGTGCCAAATGGACCTGTCGACGGCTTACGAAAGGCTCGGCGACATGGAGGGGAAGAACGGCAACCCGCAACAAGCCTATGCGAATTATCAGCAATCGTTGCAAAGGGCACTCAAGGTCGGAGTATCAGCTCCGGCCAACGATCTGATTCAATGGCAGGTCAGTTTCGGCTATCAAAAGGTCGCGGACGCGGCGCTCGCCGTTGGAGAAATCGAACCAGCCTACGAAGCGGCGCTCAAGTGCGTCGAAATCCGCTCCCGGCTGGCTCGATCCGACCCGGAGAACGGCCACCTGCATGCAAAGCTGGTGCATGCCGCAAGATCTTTGGCACGCGCCGATGCACGGCAGCCACATGGCGAAGAAGTGAAATCGGCACTGAAAGAGTGTTTAGTGCGGCTTGCCACGTTTGCCGAGCGAACCAAGAACAAACGCTTCGAGGGAGATGTGGCCTGGCTTGAGCAGCGAGTTAGCGCGATCAATACCGGCGTCGCCGGTCAGTAGCGTCCATTCTAATTCTTGTAGGCCGGACCGAGGAGCGAAGCGACGACGTTCCGGCATCCACGAATTCAAGAGAAGCCGAGGACTGCCGGAGCGGCGCTTCGCTTGATCCGGCCTACACATGCTCCACAAGTCATCCAACGTCACGTGGCATCATTTCAGCGATGATCGTTAACGTCCTCGCGCGACTCGAGCAAATCGCGCGATTCCGCCTCGAGTTCTTTGACTTCGTCGGCAATCATTTTTTGAACCTGATAACGGCTGCTATACACCGTCGGTAATTTCATATCCAGTTGTTCGGCGACGGCCTCTCCCTTGACTTGCTCGACCGCGGTCAATTCCCACGCCCGCCAACGGCGCGGCTCGACTCGAAGACGGACTCTGGCCTTGGCCACGTCCAGCAACTCCAAATCAAAGGCGTCGCCCAGCCTAGTGGTCAGATCTTCGCGTGCTTCTAGCCGGTCAAGTTCTTCCAGGCCGTCGATCGTCCGTTCCGTGCCCTTTCTTGCTCGTGATTCACGAAAGAAATCCGTGACCGCATTCTCCGTAATTCGCCGCAGCCAACCGCGAAATGTCTGGTTTCGATCGTATTCAAAAGTCCCCAGACGCTGCGCCAATTTGACGAGTACCTGTTGCGTCACGTCTTCCGCGTCCGCTGGCTGCAGTCTTCGGTTCAGACACCACGCGTAGATGTGGCGTCCGTACCGATCCACGAACTCGCGCCACGCCTGCGGATCCTTTTCGTCCTTACGAATCCGACCCAGCAAGCTCACGCTCGTTCTTAGTGAGGGACTGTCGTTCATTGGCCTTACGGTGGCGCCTGTTCTGCTCTGCGTCTGCAATCCGTCAATTTTCCCACAAACTGGTGAAACAGACAATCTTCCACTGCTTTTTGCGGTCCGCGAGGAACCCGGGATTCGAGCGCCGGCGGGCCTATTCCCAAAGTCATGGGAAATTTTGGGAATGAGCGCAGGTTCTCGACGCGATCCCGTAAGGCCAAGTAGTTGCCATCGTGAAGGCTCGCCACGTCAGCCGTGAAGCGTCTTACGAAGGCCGCAAGTTATCCCAGAAACCAGAACAAGGAGATGATCATGTCGTTCAATTTCAAAATTCGCGCGTGGGCCGTTGCTACGTTGGGCTGTTTGATGTCGCTGACCACCTCGGTCACATTCGCCCAGATGCCGAACCTAGACATCCCAATGTATTACGTCATCCTGCAGCCGACCTCCGGCGAGTGCATCGCCAAAGGATCCGATGGCAACGTGCTGCGATGGAAATTTGAAGCAAAGGAAGAACAGAAATGGCTGTTTGCACCGGCCCCAGGCGGTTGGCACATCATCAACGCGCAGAATGGCGAATATATGTCGGTTGAGGGTCCCGGAAATGTGCGCACGTATCGGCATAAGAAAGGAGACACGGCCCAGGTGTTCAAAATCGTGCCGGCGGGGAAGGGCAAGATCAATATCCGGGAGGCCACGCGTAACGAGTATGTCGCGATCGGAGGAACTGGCAATGTCCTGCGCTGGGCGCGATCCGACGACGGGTCGCAGGATTTTACACTGCTTCCTCTCCCGATGCCGGCGGCACCCACGAAGGCTAACAAGCCAACAGCAACTTCCGCTCCGAAGCTGGCCGAGTTCAGTGACTTCAAGGACAAGACCCCTCGCACTCTCGTCAGCGAGGACATTGTTTCCACCGCAGCCATTGTCGACCCCGACTTCGGTCCCACCGCAAGGATTCGACAAGCCAAGGCCCACCCCTATTACGTCATTTCCCGCGAGCAGTACTACAAGCAAGGCGAGGTATACAGCGAAGACTTCTCCAAGGACTACGAAGTGCGGGAAGGATTCGAATCGGAAGACTTCCGCAGCGCGGGCTTCACACTCAACTTCGACAACACACAAACTGTCAAAGCCGGTGTCACCATCAAAAAAGTGAGCGTTGAAGCATCCCGCAGCACGACACTAAAACTCGGCTACGAGCAGTTGGAGACGCATGCCCAACGGAGAAATAGCCTGACCGTGAAGAAGGTGCAAATGAAACGTAAGGATTACAACTTTCCTTATCAGTGGGCGGCTTACGAGCTGGTGGACGTCTACACGGTAACGCCGGTCGCGGACGGAAAGCGAATGAGTAGCCGAGCGTGGAGTTGGGAAGTCTATAACGGCGGACATACCATCAGCCGCAGAAAAAGGTAACGCGGAAAACGATAACCCAAGTTTCTTCGCGTGAAGTTCACATCACGGGCCGCGACAAATCACGTCGCGGCCCGTTCAGTTGCGCTAGCAGTCACGGCAGCCACCGATCACTTGGGCCGGTCGCCGATGCAAAACAGATGCCCTTGACACTCGAGACTTGGTTAGGGACCCTATCGAATTCATCTCTACTCATTGACGTCGAGGACGCGCGCGTGTTTTTGTTGGTAACCCGAATCGCGAGCCTGAACATGGCGTGTATGGTTGCCATCTTCGGCACCTTGTTGACGACAGGCTGCTTAGCAGACCGGCGGGCGAATCCAACCTCGATTCCGCCAAAATCTGGACGATTCACTGCCACCGATTACGGCCAGGCGGCGGATTCCAGCGATTTAGACGTCCATGACATCGTGGAATTGCAGTTCCGATCCGACTCGGCCGCCGGAAAAGCAATCGGCAACCACCATCGCGGCCAAGACACAGGAACGCCTGAAACTATTGCCGGCCAGATAATAGAAGTGCGACCGAATGGACTCGTTCGCATCGTCGCCGAGCGAACCGTACAGGGCCAACACCGCACCTACCATCACCATGTGATCGCCCTCGCCCATCGAAGGCACATTGCTCGGGATGTGGATGTCCTCAGGCAAGAGGACATCCAGGAACTCGTCGTCTGCGTTACAGAGAAGGACAGCACGACGCGGATGCAAGGTGACTGACGCGTCTTATCTCCCGCATCCCGTCTTATTGGTTGTCTTGTTTCTCTGGCTGTCCGAACTGAGACGGGGAGAAAGGGGACATCCTACGTTCTTGATTTCTTCCGAGAGCGGCTTTCGCGCGGAGCGAGGGTTCGAAAATCTGGCAACCCAAACGTCTCTCATTAATAAAGTAGAATGTCCACTTTGACGCTCCGCCCTCGTCACATAGCGGCCATACACTGATATTTGGACTTTAGCATCCCGACCAACTTTTCGATTGCCTCATCATTTGCGCCGTTCACTGTCACTACCACATCGTAATTACCACCAAACTCCTGCGCGAGCAAGTTCAATGGAAACCATCCACGGACAAGCCGCCGCGTGCAGGTCACCTCAAAGCCTTGACCGATGAATGCTAGATTGAATGTGAGCGAGGTGAAGCCATTTGGGATGACGGAAACAATACGGCAATTGGTGTCGAGGGATTTGCAGAGGTCATGTATGTCCGCGACAACATCCGTGAGAACCGTGGTTGGGGCCAGACTACGCACGCGTCCGGTGTCGGCAAGCTGACCCTGTTTCAGTTTCGGCCAGCTGACTACACGGCCAGAACCGGTTGCTGTCACACGGAGAATGGGCATTGTTTTGGCGTCCCAACGTTTAGTGTTTTATCGTCTCGTGGCGCAGCCATGAGCGATGAAACCTGTTGAACTGAGCCGCGTAGCTGTTGGCGGCTGCTAATTGGGAATTGTAACGATGCCGTGGGCTCGGCGAAAGTTTGCCGGTGGCCGGCAGAAAAGGGGGCAGGTCGGTCAGGTCTCTTTTCCGTTGAAGCGTGTGCTGTTTCCTTGGCCGTCAACAATGGCGCAGCGCCTCGACTTCAAGGACACCCATCCCCGCGCCATTCTACGTCGCGGCCCGTTCACTTGCGCTAGCGGTCTTCGTCATCACCGATCACTTGGGTCGATCGCCGATACAAAACAGATGGTTTTCCGACCGAATAAACAAGTTGCCCTGGGATACGCCGATGGAGCCCTTGCACTTTTCATCAAGGCGGTTGCGAGCCACAACGTGGAATTCGGAACCCGCCTCGATGATGACCGCCTCTCCTTCGGCTTCCGAAAGAAAGTAGATCTTGCCATCGATGTAGACCGGCGAGCAGGAATGTTTGCCGCCAATTCGGTTCTGCCAAACGATCTCGCCTGTCTTGGCCGTGAAACACGTGACCACACCCGCATCGGTGACCGAGTAGATGTGCGGTGCAACGTAGAGCATCGAAGCCAAGGACGGCACGCCTTTCTTTTGTTCCCACGCGATATGCGAACTGGTAACGTCGCCTTGTCCACCGGTTTTCACGACGCGAATCGTTGGCGCTTCAAATCCAGAGCAACTAAAGACCAAGCCTTCACCGAAGACCAGCGACGGAGCCACGCCTTCGCCTTGGCTGTAAACCGACCAGATGCGTTTGCCTGTTTGCGGATCGAATCCCTGCACCACGTCTCCGGCCCCGCTGACAATTTGATCGCTTCCATTCACGCGAACAATGTTGGGCGTTACATGGCCCAGGCGCGACATACCCCGCGTGCCACGCCAGCGTACATCGCCCGTTGCTTTGTCGACGGCAAGCAGCACGGCCTTGTCCCACGGTTTCTTAAACCCAACCAAGTTGTCCTTACCGTCGCTGCTGCCGTCATAGGGCATGATCAGCAGATCTTTGTACAAGATCGGCGAGGCGGCGAGCCCATGCTGGCTGAAAAACTCGACTTCGTGATTCGTCCAGGCAATTTGTCCGTCGTAGTCGAGCGCCGCGATGCTGCCGCCGCTGAAGACGGCATAAACTCGTTCGCCATCCGTTGTCGGTGTCGGCGTCGCGTAGGAATTGTCTCTGCGTTTCTTCGTCGGAGTCTGCTGGAAGACTTCGGTATCCCAGAGGATCTTGCCATCGCGGCGATTGACGCACAAAACGTGACAAGCTTTTCCTTCGTCCATGGTGGCCGTTAGAAAAATGCGGTCGCCATGAATGATCGGCGATGACCAGCCCGCGCCCGGTACCGCCGTCTTCCAGGCGATGTTTTCCGTCGCGCTCCAACGAGTCGGAAGGCCCTTTTCCGACGAGACGCCCTGGCCGGTGGGGCCACGAAAGCGAGCCCAGTTTTCGGCCGCGGAAGCAGGTCCGGCGGCAACCAGAAGGAGGAGACAAACCAGCAGCGAAGGCTTAGCATTTAACATACGAATTCCATGATTTCACGAAAATTTGAGGGGAGGACGATCCGCAAATTCTAGTCCAGCAATCGTCCGATGGCCAACGATCTCAGAACAGCGCCCGATAATTCTCGCCTAGGATGAGGCGTTTGCTCTGTTCAGAAATGTCCGCCCCGATGATCTTGCCTAGTTCCGTTCCGAGCGAGCGCGATGGCAAGTGGCTGCCGAAAACAACACGCTCGGCGCCAAGTTCTCGCACGGCCATTTCGATGAAACCGGCGGTGGCATCGAAACCGGATGTCTCGACCAGAATGTTGCTCGATCCCCGCACGGCACGAATACCTCGCTGCCATTCGCCGCCCGCGTGAGCGCAGAGAAACTTCTGCTCGGGAAACTTGGCAGCCAGTTCAGCCAACTCGGCGGGAGTCGACGACCCGGGACTCTGCTTGCCACCGGTTATGAACCACGTGTGCTGCATAATAACGCCCTTTAACTCCGCGATGCGTTCGACCAGCGGATGGAAATTGCGATGACTGCAAGCCAGCGCCCCCGGACCGCCGCCTGGAAAATAGACGCCCAGCATCGGACCGTCGCGCAGCCAGCGATTGATCGCGTCGAGCGAGGCGCGAACATCGTTGGCGTTGAGTTGAATCATTCCCAGCAGAAGCTTCGGCCAGCGTTTGAGTGGCTTCGCCACGATCTCTGGTTTGGCGCGGAGCATCTTTTCAAGATCGGCATCCGTCGTCGTACCAATCCCCACGTGTGCGAAGTAACACAGTTTTTCGAACTGGCCTTTCTGAATGGCCGGCAGGGATCGTTCGATATCGGCGACAAGCCCGCTGCTGCCGTCGCGGCCAGGATGGGAATGGGAAGGCGTGAAATAGGAATCCCAGATTCTGTATTCCTTCAACCGTTGTGATGATGGCAGGCCAAGCTGTACGGATTCGAGATTCATGCTTTGGCCTCGTTGAGTACTTGTTCGGCATTTTCCGACAGCAGTGACCTCAGCGTTTTCTCGTCGAGCCCCGATGATTCATGGACACGGATGAGCGCGGCTTCGGGGATGAGAAACGGAGCGTGCGTTCCGAACAGAGCTCGGCCCGCCGGAACTTGTTCGAGCAATCGCGGAACCCCGTCGGTCCCGTCGACGCGGGCCGTGTCGAAGTAAATGCCGGGCACCTTCGCCAGTTGATCGAGCATCGGCTGCCGCGGGCGAGCGTTGAGGATCTGAACCTTGGCTCGCGCGGTGCGGCGCATTACGTCGGGCAAGGGGGCAAGATCGACATCCGCCACTTGCAGCATCGGGTGTTGTGTGCGCGTGTCTTCCATCGCCGAGGCAATTTGGACGAACCGACCCGCCTTCGTGGCCAGTTGCAACAGCCGGGCAAACCGCGGATCGTCCAGCGTGTATCCGTGATAGTTTGGATGAAGCCGAATGCCCGGCATTTCGTGCTGGTCGATGCACCTGCCAAGATCGTGTTCCCAGTCTGGAAGTTCGAGGTTGATCGAACCGATGGGGATTAGCTCGGGATGCCGCTTGCATTCATCCGACAATCGTTGATTCACTGCGGTGATGTCGCGATGCAAAACCCCTTCAAAACTTCCCGCCCAAGCCTGGGCAATTCCCAGCGTGCGAAGCTTCTTGACCAACGCTGCCGTGTTGTCGAGAGGCAGTCGGCGAAACGGCCATTGGAATAGGCTGACATTCGTGTCGACGATTTGCAACGTCGTCTCTTCGCGCTCCGCCGACTGAGCGCGCGACGATGCGAGTACGGAAGCAGCACCGGCCGTGGCGGCAAGATTGAGAAGGTCGCGTCGGTTGATCATGGTGGTCCTCGTACGGGTCGCTTTTCCAGCTCGCAAAGTCGTCGTGTCTGCTTACCGATGGTGGCCGGAATCCGGCCTACGCCAAGATCTCGTGGACCACGCGCGGCGGTTCGAAACCGGTCAGCCGCTCGTCCAGGCCACTCCGTTTGAAAAACAACTTTTGATGATGCAGTCCCAGCAGATGTAAAATCGTGGCGTGGAAATCGTGGACGCTGACCGGATTTTCAACCGCTTGGTGGCCGAAGTCGTCCGTCGCGCCGTAGGTCGTGCCGCCCTTGATGCCGCCCCCTGCCATCCAGGATGTGAAGGCCTGCATATTGTGGTCGCGGCCTGAATAGCCGTTGGCGGACTTTTGCGTGGTCGGAGTCCTGCCAAATTCGCCACCCCAGATCACCAGCGTGGAATCGAGCAGACCGCGTTGCTTGAGGTCGCGCAGCAATCCGGCGACCGGTTTGTCGGTGCGACCGCATGCCGCCCGATGATTGGGGCCGAGATCCGCGTGGCTGTCCCATGGTTGCTCATCTAGAAAGATCTGTACAAAGCGCACTCCGCGCTCGACCAGTCGCCGCGCGAGCAAACAGCGCCGGCCGAACGAGTCGGTCTGCTGCTCGCCGACGCCGTACATCGACAAGGTGGGTTGGTTTTCCCGCGACAAGTCGAGCGCCTCGCCGGCCGACATCTGCATTCTGGCCGCCAGGCCGTAGGACTCGATACGCGCATCCAGCTCCGGATAGTGAGGGCGATCGTTGCGGTGGATCTCGTCGAGCTGACGCAACAGGCCGCGAGCCGACGCGGTGACGGCCGACGACTGCTCGTATTGGGGTTTCAGATTCAAGATCGGAGAACCGGTTGGCCGAAAACGGGTGCCTTGATACAGGGGCGGCAGAAATCCGGACGTCCAGTTTCGCGTTCCATTCTTGGGCGGGCCGAGTGGATCGTTCAGCACGACGTAGGCGGGCAAGTTCTGGTTTACCGTTCCCAGCCCGTACACCGTCCAAGCGCCGAACGTCGGATACCCCATGAACAGCCGACCGCTGTGAATCTTGTATAGGGCGTTGTCGTGGTTTGGATGGTCGGTCCACATGGAATTGATCAGGCAAATGTCGTCCGCCATCTTCGCCGTCTGCGGCAACACGTCGGCCATCCACATTCCAGATTGCCCATGCCGGGCAAATCTGAACTGGCCACCCATCATCTCGCCGATCGAAGTCGTGTTCGAGTTACCGATTTCTTCGATACTGCCGGGATACGGTTGCCCATCCATCTGGTTCAATACCGGCTTCGGATCGAACAGATCCATTTGGCTCGGGCCGCCATTCATAAACAGATGGATCACCGAGGTGGCCTTGGCCGGATGGTGGGGCCGCTGAGGTCGCAGGGTGTATTGCGGCGCGGGTTCGCGCGATTCCGGTTCCGCCGCAAGCAGGGAAGTGCCGCCAAAAAAATCTTGGCACATCATGTGAGCCAGCGCGGCACCGAACACTCCGTCGCAAGTGCGTGCGAAAAAGTCGCGGCGGGTGGTTTGGTTTGTTGGTCGGTTGTTCATCAGCCGTCAATCGATATATAGGAATGCCGCGGAATTCAGGATCGTGTGACAATAAGTCTCAAGCGCGGCCCGTTGTTGACCGTTGGAGGCCGATTCTAATTCCTGTAAGGTCTCGATCCCTAGCCGCCGTTCCCTTTCGCTAGGCGGTCGGCTCAGCGCGATTTGGTAAACGAAGTCGACGCACGCGCCCCGATCGTTCTGCTTCCGTCCCGCCAACAATCCTTCAACGCGCGCGGCGAAGGCAGCCGCCAAGTCGCGGACGCGGCGGTTGTTCATTAACATCAGTGACTGCGGCGAAACGGTCGATACGTTGCGGGCCACGCAGTTCGGTCCCATGTCTGGATAGTCAAACGTATCCATCATCGTCGGGATTTCGGTACGACGGTATTGAAGATAGATGCTACGTCGCCACCCTCCGCCGGGCACGGGGTTGGCCGTGACGAGCCCTTCGCGGTCGACCGAGACCAGATCGGGCGGACCGCCGGCAGTGTCCTCGAGTTTTCCGGAGACCAACAGCAGCGAGTCGCGCAGCGCCTCGGCGTTCATCCGCCGCAGCGGCATGCGAGAAAGCAGCCGATTGCGCGGGTCAAGCTTCCGTCGGTCTTCGGTAATGCGGCTCGATTGGCGATAGGTCCGCGAGTTCAGGATCATACGATGCACTTCCTTGATGCTCCAGCCGCGTTTGACGAATGCCACGGCCAGCCAGTCGAGCAGTTCCGGATGCGACGGACGTTCGCCTTGCATGCCGAAGTTTTCCAGCGTGCCGACCAAGCCGGCTCCGAAGTGGTGGTACCAGATTCGGTTCACCATGACCCGCGCCGTCAACGGATGCTCGGGCTGCGTTAGCCAGCGGGCGAAGGCCAGACGCCGACCGGTTTTGCCAGGAAACGGCGGCTTGGCAACGAACGGAGTGCGGCCGTCGGTTAGAACGGAGGGGACCCCCGGTCCGACAAGCGGGCCGGGCTTATCATGGTCGCCGCGGCGCAGAATATAGGTCGGCGACGGCTCGCCCCGATCCCACAAAGCTCGAATCGCCAGCGGCGGTTCCATCCGCCGCCGCACCTGCACGATGCCATCTTCGATCTCTTGAACGGCCCGCCGCCCTTCAAGGACCGCCGCCGGCTGTTCGGCGTCCGGCACAACTTCGGCTTGCCGCAGCCGTTCGACGAGAATCCGCTGGGGCTGGCTCCGATTGTTGTCGGCGATCCTCAGCGCCCGCAGTGTCTCCTTGCGGGTGAATTCGGATTGATCTGGATAGTGTTGACGAAGCGTTTCCAGCCGCTGCGCGGTAATCGCATTCTGCAAACGAGATTCCAGTTTCTTGAGTTTGCCCGCCAGCGGCGGGTTCGTTTCAGACACCCGCCGGCGTCGCACGGAGGTCGCCACATCGAGCGAGCGATTTTTGAACGTCAGCCAATCGTGTTCGTCGAATGCTCCTTGAAAGATCGCCTTGAAGCGATAGTAGTCTCGATGCGGGATCGGGTCGTATTTGTGTGAATGACAATTTGCACATTCCAACGTCAATCCCATCACGCCGGAACCGAGTACTTTGATTGCGTCGCCAATGACTCCCAACCGCTCTGGGACGAAATTCATGGTGCGCGATCCCGTCTCGTCGATTCCCATCCGCAAGAATCCGGTGGCAATCAAATTGTCGACCATCTCGTCGGTAATCACTTTCGCGTTTTGGTAATCCAGTAACTCGTCGCCGGCGATCTGTTCCAGCAGAAACCGGTTGTATGGCTTGTCTTTGTTGAAGGCGCGAATCACGTATTCGCGATACTTCCAGGCGACTGGTCGCACGGGATCGGCAGAGACGCCCCCTTCGGAATCCGCATAACCGGCGATGTCGAGCCAGTAACGGCCCCATCGCTCTCCATAGTGCGTCGAAGCGAGCAAGTGATCGACCATCGCGGAATACCAACCCGAATCGTCGCTGCTGCGCCACT
>JAJDEH010000447.1 GCA_029259935.1 Planctomycetota bacterium | reverse complement strand
TTTCCGCGGTAGTGTAGGGGACGCGACTCGGTGCCTGTCCCATTATTGACGGCTCACCCAATAGGCCGTTCACAAAATGGGACAGGCACCGAGACATCCGCCTCTAATCCGCGTCCCAATCCAACTTGGCTCGGAGCCAGTCCCATTTTGTGAACTACTCGTGAATTATCCAGACTAAACCGACGCGCAAAGGAGGGGCGCGGCGAATCCTTCCTTGCGCGTCGGGTTAGTGTGAAGGGGAGAATCTACGAGCCGCGGCCATCGGGTGGTGGACCGGAACTGGCTCCGCGAGCGTCTTGAGGTTTTTGTGTTGGTTTACGTCCTTTGCCGCGACCGCGGCCACTGTTGCAGCCCTCTCACTGGCTGGGCAACGGCAATCCTTGCAATTCGCTCAGGTCCATGCGGGCCAAACGAATCGCGGACTCAAGATCCTCCTGATTCCTTTTCTTCGCTGGTTCGTCCGCGGCGGTCTTTTCCGCGAGCAACCGGAACGTCTGTCGTGCCGCTTCGATTTCCGGTTTCCATTTTTCTTCCGGTTGGCCTTCCAGTCGCATCAGCCAAGTGATGTAGTATTGCGAGTTGGCCAGCGTGGCTCGTGTTTCGTCGAGCAGCTTTTCGTCGGCGTTCTCATCTTCCTTCATTTCGTCAACAAGACCCTTTAGATCCTGATGAGCCTCGGGAAGTTTCTTGGCCATCATCCGTGCCTTGGCTCGTTCCAGCCGAACGCGCCGTCGTTGGTTGACGAGGTCTTCCGGCAAGCGCTCAAGTGCCGTCTCATATTTTAACTCAGCTTCGTTCCACTCCGCGCTGGCCGCGTGTTCTTCGGCTTGCGCGAGAATATGATCGATTTGGTCGAGGCGGAGTTTTCGTTGGCCCGGACCTTTGTGATAGGCCAGCGCCACGACCGGGATCAGGAGCCAACTGAGCAGAATAATTTTTCGCATGTGGGGTCCCCTTAAGTTCTTGCCAAATCGATGAGTTGATTATAACGCTTCCGACGCGGCGATTGAAACAGTTTCTTTGACGACTTCCGGTTGGCGGACGCCCGGTTGCCACATGGTTCCAGCGTAATGGAGTAGCATAGGCAAAAATGCGTAAATCAACGATCCCAACGTACAGGCAATAATCGCCCATTCCCGTTTCGTGAGCGCTTCCCAAACACTCTCGCTGTCGCCGCCGCTGAGGGCTTCGAGCGTTGCCGTTGCGACATGTTTTTCGTTGGCATTGTGATAAAAACCGTCGAGCCGGGCGGCAATTTGCCTTAATGTTGATGCGTCCTGTCGCGATTGCCGGCCGTTGATGAAACTTCCCGAGCGTGAATCGCCGATGCCAACCACTAGCACGCCGCTGACGGACGCAGGCATTCGAGGCATTCCGGTCGCCGGGACCGTGTCACCGTCGCTAATCAGGATCACGGTTGTGCTGCGAGGCTGCCAGGGGCGAGCGATGCGCGCCGCTTCTTCCAAACCGGCAAAGATGTCGGTCTCACCGGCGACAAACGCATGGTGCATCGGCAAGTCGGTCAAAGCGTTTCTCACCACCTCGACATCGGTCGTGTCGATCAGCACGGGCTTCGCGCCGTTGTACGTCGCGACCACGCTAATGCGATACTTACCGATGCCGACGCGATCGAAATACGACTCCAACACGTCGGCCGACCGTTGCATGCGGCTTTGTTCGTGGCTGGGGCCAGCGTCTTGCAACCTCATACTTGGCGACACATCGAGCACGAGGACGACGTGCTTACGTTTGTTTTCAGGAATCTCGTCGCCCATGTGGACTTTCGGCGGGAGAATCAGCAGTGTGACAAAACCCCAACACAAGGCACCGATGGCCGCGACTCGCCACATTGGCGCGCTGTAAGCCCACAGGACCGGCTGACGACTCGGACCAAACGCCAAGGGAGCAAGCCGGCGGACGCGCAGCACGTGCAACATCTCGGCCCCGACGGCCAAGACGATCACGACGCATGTTATCAGTTCCGCAATCATGTTCTCGCTACCAAGGTGTGTATCTGATTCCGAACAGCGACAAGATTCCAATACCCAGCAACGAAAGTCCGGCGATCGAAAATGGAAAGAAAAAGTCCATCATCTCGGCTGCGGTCTTTTCAATTTTGGTCTCCTGCATTTCGTCGATACGTTGAAACACGGTCGTCATGGCCGCGGGATCATCCGGACTGAACACCGCGCCGCCCGTCAGTCCCGTCACGTTGGCAATGGGATCGGGAACGGCCGAATCGTCGATGTGAATTGCGAACACCGTGATGCCGTAAGTTTTCATCATTTTGGCGATTTCAAAATCGCGTCCATCGCGCATGTCGAAGCTGCTGCCGTCGGAGACCAGGATGATCATGCGATCGCCCTCGTCGCGCTGAATCAACTGGTCCTTGCACGCCACGAGTGCCCGGCCGATCATCGTACCGCCCAGCCACGGCGGATGATCGGGATTCTTCGGATTCATGAAGGGCGGGGCACATCGAAACGCCGACACGTCGGACGTCAGCGGCACCCAATGCAGTACTTCGTTGCCGAAGAATGTCAGGCCGAACGAGTCACCTTCCCGGTAATCCAGAAATTGGTTAATCGCTTTCATCGACGCATCGTATCTTGTGCCTTCGCCAAAATTCGCGGTCATACTTCCCGATACGTCGACGCAGAATTCGATATTCGTGAGTGCTCGCCGATCTTTCGGCTGGCCGAGAATCGACGGTCCGGCAAGCAAAAACAAAACGACCGCCAATAAGAGTGGCGGCATCGATTCAGCCAGACTGACGAAGGTCCACCAACCCAGTCCGCGGCTTTGGCGGCCGTGGTCAAACGGCAATGCGACACGCCGCGAATTCCGGTTCCAAGTCCATGCCAACAGCAGCGCCGGAATAACGAGCAGATACAACAGAATGGGGGTCGTGAAGCTCATACTTGTGTCGGCGAAACAGCCTCATAAGGTTTGAGTAATTCGGCAAGGTCGACTTCGTCGTGCTGTCCGGGGCGATGAAGCCACATTTCAAGTTTCCGCAACAAATCGCCAGCCTCTTCATGCTGGCGAAGCTTTGCGATGGCATCCACCGCTTTGAGTTCATCCAGATTCAACTGACGTCGCCAAAAGGCGAGCAGCATTCTCTCAAGTTCGGCCTTTTGGATTTCATCCAGTTCACCTTTCATGGCATTTTGGACCATGGGCCGCAACCGATCCGCCAGCGACAAACGGCTGATTTCGGCTAAACCAGCATCTTTCGCCTTGCCCCGCCATGCGAACAAGATGACGAAGATCCCGATGAACCACACAATCCCACCCACAATCAACATCATCCGATAGCCGCCGAGGTTGGACGAGGCCTTGGATTCTAATTGATTCGGTTCTACTTGGCCTGGCGGCAGCACCGGTTTGATTTCCACCGAGATTGCCGGAAGATCGTCCGTCGCCGAACCATCCTTGCGGCGTAGGTAGTTCTTCAAGTCATACGTACCCGGCTCCAGGCCGTAGTAAACAAGGTCGTAGCGGTAATCCGTGCCGTGCGCGAAACTGCCCGCGACTCGCAACACAACGGGACTTCGGGAATCGTCCAGCGGCTTCGCTTCCAGTTCGCTGCCGGGCAATTTGATCTGCTTAATTCGTGCCGACATGCCGACGGTTGCCGTTCGCTGATCGTCGGCAAATCCGCTTTGGCAAGACGCTGCAAACAAGAGCAGCAGGATAGTCGTGTGCCAGTGTTTAGGACAAGTCATGTATCGATCCCTCGGCACTGGCAGAGCCCGTCGCACCCGTTCACGCATCATGGCTCACCTCGCCCCTCGGCCTAGCAAATCGCGCGACTCAAAAAAATATCTCAGACGATGGACCAGCGGCTGATCGGTTTTGATCAGCAGATGGTCGATTCCTGCTCGCTTCAATTCGTTTTCGACTGTTGCCTGGTCGAGCCATTGCTGTCGGCCATGAGTTACAAAACCTTGTCCCGTTTCCGCTTCCCGCGCTCGAAACAAGCCGCTTCCGCGCAGATGGACTTCGGCGGGATCTTGCAATTGCAAGACGACAACATCGTGCATTTGAGCAAAGGGCTTCAGCGCGGTAATCGCTTTCGAGTCGTGTAGGTCGCTAAAGACGATCACCAAAGCGCGGCTTTTCAAACTCGGACTTAGCTCGGCAACCCGGCGGCCAAGTGCGGTCGTTTCGTCGTAGCGAAATCGGCGCAGACGGTGCAGCCACTGCATGATCTGATCCTTGGACAGGCTCGACTCCACGCGGAAGTCCCGGCTGCCGACTCCAACGACTCCGACGGGGCTGACACGATCGAGGCACGCCAGCGCAATCCCCCCCGCAATGTGAACCGCCAGCGCGTATTTGCTTCGCGGCACGGAACTGATCGTCATCGAAGCCGACGTGTCGATAAGCAAATAGCATGGCAACCGCTTGGGTGCTTCATACTCCTTGACGAAGATCTTGCCGGTTCGCGCGGTCACTCGCCAATCGATCGTTCGAATCGGATCTCCGTATTGATACTGCCGAGACTGAACGTATTCGATGCCGGCCCCGAGAAACGGCGAGCTATCCGTTCCATAACTGAGGCTGCTGGCAAGCTTTTTCACTGCAATCAAAAACTGCCGCGAATCAAGCGTGTCGAGCTCTTGTAATAAACCTTCCATTGTCAGTCCTAGCGAGGCAGTGCCTTCATCCAACAAGGATCCTAAAGCGGCGTAGCCGCGACCAAATCCGAATCTCGAAATTCGAAACAAACTCGAATTTCAAATGCTCAAATGACACAAACGGCTAGACTCCACGTTTTGAACATTGGGTATTCTGGTTTTGAATTTGTTTAGGATTTCGAGATTCGGATTTCGAATTTATCAAACATGCGCGCACGCCGCGCGGTTGTTACGGACTAAGACGCTAGGCCGTCAATGTCGTCGCACCGATTTTGTTCAGCATTTCGTGAAGCACGCCCGGTCCGGTCAGTCCATCGGCCAACGCTTCGTAATTAAGACGAATGCGATGCAGGATCACATCCTCGGCCAATGCGAACAGGTCTTCGGGAATGACATAATCACGTTGATGAATCAACGCCCGGGCACGCGACGCCTTGATCAGTGAAATCCCCGCGCGAGGACTTCCGCCCAACTCGATGGCTGGATGCTGGCGCGTGCGATTGACGATCTCGACGACATGTTCAAGGAACGTTTCACTGACGTGCACACCCTGAATCGCTTCCATGGCGGCGACCAACTGTTCGCTTGATCCGACAGGAGTTTCGTCAATCATATCGAACTCGGTCCGGGCAATCGCACCGCGGTCTTCACGGCGTACGCCTAGCGCCATGTTACGCCGCAGAATATCCCGCTCCTCATCCGGAGTCGGATAGTCGAGCCGATGACACAGCATGAACCGGTCCAGTTGAGCTTCCGGCAATTCAAACGTGCCAGCCTGCTCGACAGGATTCTGAGTGGCCATTACCAGAAACGGCGCGGGCAGCGGATAAGTCTGATTGCCGATGGTAACCTTACGTTCCTGCATCGCTTCCAGCAAAGCCCCTTGAACCTTCGGAGCCGCCCGATTGATCTCGTCGGCAAGCAGAAGATTGGTAAAGATCGGACCCTTGTGCGTGCGAAATTCATTCGTCTTCTGATCGAGTATCTCCGACCCAAGAATATCGGACGGCAGCAAGTCGATCGTGAACTGCACGCGGCTGAACGCAAGATCAATCGCATTCGACACCGTCGCCGCCAACAAGGTCTTGGCAATCCCCGGCACGCCCTGCAAGAGCAAATGCCCACCCGTAAACAGTGCGATCAACAGCCGTTCAACAACGGTTTCCTGCCCCACAACGATGGTCGCCACTCGATCTCGAACATCACGGATGAATTGAAATGTCTCGGGCGTCGCAATCGGCGAGCCGTTTTCGTCAGGCATGAATGGATTCTCCTCGAAGTAGCCTTAGGGCAATCCATCTTACGCGATGGGCTGGGGCGCCTCAAATGACGTGACCGTTGATCTTTGCGGGCGGCACGGAAACATGTCGTGTGATCACGGTTTACTACCTTTTGAGAGACCTGGAATACTTCGTAGCCGTCGGCTTCGGCGGGTTGACGAAGCCGGGTTTCTTGATCTTCGCGGGAACTGTAATCGCCTCCTTCTGATCGAATGTACTCAGGCGGCAGTAAATCGTCAGTGTGCGGCAACTTTTTCTGGCGGGATGACGGTAAAGATCCCCAACGGGAAAGCAGCCGTGAAACGGCGAAAGCATTTAGCCGCCGGTGTGAGCCGGCGGATAGCCTGTTGTGACGAACCGAGCCGCGAAAGCGGCGACAGCACAAAGAACTGTGCAACAAGTGCAGTACTGCTGTTGCCGCTAGGCGTGGGGCCTTCCTTGATCCATGGGCTGACGCGCTGACGCCCATGGCTACATGCTGCCGCCGTT
>JAJDEH010000446.1 GCA_029259935.1 Planctomycetota bacterium | reverse complement strand
GGCCAAGGCGGCCAACCTCTATTCAACCTATCCGACCGACTTTCTTGATTACGTCAATGCGCCGATCGGCAAAGGCAAGCCGGTTCCTGGTCCCGTCAAGCCGTTGATCGCCATTCCCACGACGGCCGGAACCGGCAGCGAGACGACGGGAACGGCCATCTTTGATTTCCTGGAGCAACGAGCCAAGACCGGCATCTCGCATCGTTATCTGAAGCCGACTCTGGGTATCGTCGATCCGGATAATACTAAAACGCTGCCGCCGGCCGTCGCCGCCGCGACCGGCTTGGATGTGTTGAGCCATGCGTTGGAGTCATACACGGCGATTCCTTATACCACGCGTCCCAAGCCCGCGCGGCCGCAGGAACGGCCCTCTTACCAAGGCGCGAATCCGATTAGTGATATTTGGGCCTTGCGGGCGCTGGAAATTGTCAACGAATTTCTGTTGCAAGCTGTCCGCGATCCAACGGACGACGAGGCGCGCGGGCAGATGTTGTTGGCGGCGGCGATTGCCGGCATCGGGTTTGGTAATGCCGGTTGCCATTTGCCGCACGGCATGTCGTATCCGGTCGCCGGAATGGTCAAGGACTTTCGGCCCGCCGGATTCGAGGTCGACCATCCGCTCGTGCCTCATGGGATCTCAGTCATCTTGAACACGCCCGCCGTTTTTCGATTTACGGCAAGGTCCTCGCCCGAGCGGCACTTGCGCGCGGCGGAAGCCCTAGGCGCCGACATTCGCGACGCCGCGCCCGAGGACGCGGGCCAGATACTCGCGGATCGCGTAATCTACTTTATGCGTTGCTTGGAGATGCCTAACGGCTTGGCCGAGGTGGGCTACGACGAAGAAGATATCCCCGCGCTCGTTCAGGGCACATTGCCGTAGCATCGCGTTACCAAGCTGTCGCCAATTCCCGCCGAAGAAGCGGAATTGACGGCGCTTTTTCGCGACTCGATGTCAATTTGGTAAGCGACACGCCGAAGGGATTCCAAAGAATTCCGCCGCCTGTTGCGACGGCCTGATCAGCCGAGTAGGCTGGAAGGGCTCCAATTTTGATACGTTCGAGAAACTGCCAAACCGTCACGCCCGCTCGTCGCGCCCTTCCAATTTGCACACCCAATATTAGAGGAATCATCATGCGTCATTTCGTGCCTGCGTTAGCAATTTTGTTGGCCTGCTTTTTTACCGCCGTTACCTGCCACACCGCCAAGGGTGAAAAGCCGTCCGAAGCTGGATTTGAATCGGTCTTCAACGGCACGAATCTGGAAGGCTGGACTGGGGCCAAGGAAAACTACGTCGTCGTCGACGGGGCCATCACTTGCAAGAAGGGCAAGGGCGGCACGCTCTTTACGGAACAGCAATTCGCCGACTTCGTGGTCCGATTTGAATTCATGCTGCCGCCGGGCGGGAACAACGGATTGGCCATTCGTTATCCCGGCAAGGGCAATCCCGCTTATGCCGGAATGTGTGAGTTGCAGGTGTTGGACAACACTGCCAAAAAGTACGATGGCCGACTCGATCCGCGCCAATATCATGGATCGGCCTATGGTATGGTGGCCGCCGCGCGAGGCCATCTCAAGCCCGTCGGCGAATGGAACCAGCAAGAGGTCACGGTGGTCGGCTCGAAGATTACCGTCGTGCTGAACAATCACACCATTTTGAAAACGGATCTCAGTGGCGTCACCGAGTTCATGGCCAAGTCACCGCACCCCGGGAAAGATCTCAAACGCGGGCACTTTGGATTCGCGGGCCATTCCGATCCCGTGCAGTTTCGCAACATCCGGATCAAGCCGCTTGGGTCGGCGGATGCCGGCAGGTGATCAACGAAAGATCGGCGACGTAATCATAAAGGTTACGCCGCCGATCGGATGCGAATCTGTTTAGGTGTGACACGCGCGTCGCGTCGTTAGGTCTCCGTCACGCGTTTGGCGACATCGTCTCGCTGGTCGGCTTCGGGTCGAGCGGGTCGCGATTCCCTCGCGTTCTCGTTTTCTGAATCGCCTCGCGGCCGACGTCTTGGCGGACCACGGCGATCACCGTCTTTGGAATCCGGACCGCCTCGCGAGCCCGGTCCGCCTTGTGGTGGTCCGCCTTGTGGCGACGGTCCACCGGGACGACGAAACCAGGGAGGACCGCGGAATGGTCCGCGCGGAGGACCGCCGCGATCTCCGCCGCGCCGATCGTCGTTACTCTTGTCGCCACCAGCGCCTTTATCTCCACCGCTCGGCCGCTTGGCATGATCGCCGGGTCCGTGATGGTCGCCGCCCTTGTGGTGGTGTCCATGGCTATGGCCGTGTGCATGATGATCGCCGTCTCCACGATGATCGCCGCGTGCTTGCGGAGGTCCGCCGCGCCCACGCCCTTGGCCTTTGTCATCGTCGTTGCCACCTCGACGAGGCGGGCCTTGCGGTCGTGGGCCACCGGGGCCGAAGCCACGTCCAAACGGCGGTCCTCCGCGAGACAGTCCGCCGGGGCCACCAAGCCCTGGACCTCGACCGGGCCCACCGCTCATTCGCTTACGTATCTCATCCATGTGCCGTGAGAATGCGGTGCGAAATTCTTCTTTGTTAACGACGCCGTCATTATTTCGATCCATCCGGTCGAAAATTTGATCTGACGACGGTCGTTGGGGTCCGCCTGAACCTCGCCGCGGAGGGCCACTGGAACGGCGATCGGGTCCCCCTCGTTGATCACTTGACCGCCGTGGGGCGTCTGCTCGATCTCGATCAGGTCCACCCCGCTGATCGCCATGCCCGTGATGATGACCATGCCCGCGATGGTGTCCATGGTGATGATGAGGCCCGCCACGATTACCAGCATGCTGGCGGCTGGAAGGACGACCGTGGCCTCGCGCGCCCGGGCCGCGCCTTTGAGGACCGCGACCATGCATATCGGGTCGGCGGCGCGAACCACGGTCCGCATCACGCCGATCAGGGCCACGCCGATGTGACCGGCGCCTATCGGTGTCGTTCCCTTTCTTACGATCGCCATCGGCATTGGAACGCCGGCGTGGGGGGCCGGTCCGCCGTGAGCGATCGTCGTCGTCTCGATTCTTGGGAGGTTGAAAACGTGCGAAAACTTCCGACGTGCCGGGCTCAGCCGCTTGCGGCTCCGTGGCGTCGCTCGGCTCATTTTCGGACTGAACACCTTGGCTGGATTGCGCCCAACCGCGCTCAACTGCAATCAACGACGCCGCGATCAGCGCGCAAGTGAATAAGCTCCATCGCCCTAGACTCATTGAATTCTCCTGTCTTTCCAGTTTGAAACAGATTGTTTCGGCAGTTCGATGCCACACCCCCCAGTCGGACACGTCATCGCCGATCGTGCAGCGACCTCCACTTCGGAGTACTGACAGTACTGAAAAGCGGAAAGACCCGTCCACATGGATTATCAGAATTATTCAAATTCCTGGGACGGGCCGTTTTCTTGCTGCCGGTTGGCGACACGAGGGGCCAGTTGGCTACACTGGGAGAACAGCCGCGCGGCTTCCAGCCAGCGGCCGAGTGTACGGTTGCGGGGCGATTGCAGTTCTACCATGGGCTAAGACCGTGTCCAATATTGAACCAGAACAACGCGAAGAGTTGCAACTGCTGTCCGAGGGTGGAGAGCAGGCCGTGGCCGATTTGTTTTCCAAGTATCGCGACCCGCTGCTTCGCATGGTCGACTTCCGCCTCGATCGCCGATTGTATGGACGCGTGGACTCGGTCGACGTGCTGCAAGAGGCTTATTTGGAAGTCGCCCGTCGGATCTCGGATTACTTGGACCAGCCAGCCGTGCCATTCTTCATATGGGCCAGGCAGATTACGTGGCAAACACTATTGATGACGCATCGCCGGCACCTTGGCGCGCAAAGACGTAACGCCGAACAAGAGGTCTCCTTGAATCAAGGCGGCCAGGTCAATGCAACGTCGATTTCCTTGGCCGCGCATCTGGTGGCTCATTTAACCTCCCCCAGCCAAGCGGCGATTCGTGAAGAACGACTGGCTCAGTTGCGACAGGCCTTGGACAGCATGGACGAGATCGACAGGGAAGTACTCGCGCTGCGGCATTTCGAACACTTGAGCAACAACGAAGTCGCGCATGTTTTGGGCCTGCAAAAGACGGCGGCCAGCAATCGCTATGTGCGGGCGCTGAAACGGTTAAAAGAGATTCTCGAGTTGATGCCGGACCTCGCCTAGAAGTGTCCGTGCGACCGCGGCCGAGTTCGAAGCCTAAATCTCGAATTTGATCAACGGAGCTGACGATGGTTGACTTTGATGCCGAACGAAATCCTGTCGAGGTGTTGGCGGACGAGTTTTCCGAACGCCTGCGACGTGGCGAATGCCCTTCGATGACCGAGTACATCGAGAAGCATCCGGATTTGGCGGCCGAGATTCAGGATCTATTTCCGTCGATCGCCATGATGGAACAATTGGGGCAAAAAGAACAATCCGCGCGCGACTTTGCCAAACTCGAAGCGGCCCCGCCGTCGATCGAGCGGATCGGCGACTATCGGATTCTGCGGGAGGTGGGCCGCGGCGGAATGGGCGTCGTCTACGAAGCCGAGCAAGAATCGCTGGGCCGCCGAGTCGCCGTCAAGGTACTCAATTCCAATGCGCTTTCGTCGCCACGGCAGCTTGCGCGTTTTCAACGAGAAGCCCAATCGGCGGCAAGTTTGCACCACAGCAATATTGTTCCCGTCTTCGGGGTGGGGCACCAAGATGGCCTGCACTATTACGTCATGCAACTGATCGACGGCGCGGGGTTGGATGTGATTCTGGCCGAGCTGCGCCGCTCCTTCTCGTTGTCCGACCATGGCGATCCGCGGCCCAGTGATTCAAGGCACAGTTCGCATTCGGCGGTCACGGCCGCCCGCATGTTACGTGAAGGAAGATTCGCGCAGCTTCGGGAGTCGGGCGGCGGCACCTCACGGTCCGGCAACATGTCGCGGTCCGGCGCGTTGGCGGATGTCAGCCCGAACCGTGAACCCAACGACGAGACCATCGACGCCCATTCGACGACCGTTGACGAACCGCCAGTGCCGCCAGCCGAAGAGGCACCCGCCGCACACACGCTGGAAGACGACCAGCGACTCGGCCCGCTCGGTGATCGGTACTGGAAGAGCATCGCCCGCGTTGGCATGCAGTTGGCCGAGTCGCTGTATTATGCTCATACCCAGGGCGTGCTGCACCGTGATATCAAACCATCCAACCTATTACTGGATCGCCACGGCGTCGTCTGGATCACCGACTTCGGGCTAGCCAAGCACAACGATAGCCAAGACCTCACGCACACCGGCGATATCGTCGGCACGCTGAAGTACATGGCTCCCGAACAGTTTCAAGGCCAAGGCGACAACAAGACCGACATCTACAGCTTGGGACTTACGTTATACGAATTGCTCACGCTGTCGCCGGCGGTTTCAGGTGAGAGCCGCGGCGAACTGGTCCAGCAGATCATGCAGAGCGAACCAGTTCGCCCGCGACAAATGAACCCGGCGCTGCCCCGTGATCTGGAGACGATTGTCTTAAAAGCGATCGCACGTGATCCGGCACACCGCTACGCAACGGCGGCCGAGTTGGCCGATGATCTGGAGCGGTTCGTGGAAGACCGGCCGATTCGCGCGCGGCAGACGACGATCCCCGAACGGATCGTCCGCTGGTGTCGGCGTAACCCGGCGGTCGCCTGCTGGGCCGCCGTGGCCGCCACGCTGCTGCTAATGGTCGCCGTGGTCGCGACCGTCGGATATCTGCAAACCAAAAGCGCGTTGGCTAACGAGTCGGAGCAGCGCGAGAAGGCGGAAGCGACGCTCGAAATCTCGCTCGACGCGTTGGACAATCTCTACGAGCGGTTTGCCGGAACGGATCGCTTTGCACCATCATCGTCCTTTACGATTCCCGGCGAAGACGGCGAAGAGGAAGATGTCGATGTCCCCAAACAGCCGGTACTCTCAAAAGAAGCGGCAGCCATTTTGGAAAGCATCTTGCGTGTCTATGACCGATTCGCGGAACAAGACAGCAGCAATATGAAATTGCGGAGCGAAGCGGCTCGCGCTAACCGGCGCGTCGGCGATATTCACCTCAGGCTGGGCCAGTTGGACGAGGCCAAGAATGCCTATGAACGGGCGATTGCCAAGTATCAAGGTCTGGCCCAGGACGCCGCGGGCGGCATGACATACGAGGTCGAAATCGCCCGCGTCCACAACGGCTTGGCCAGTGTTTATCGCGAAAGCGGGAAGTGGGACGAAGCACGCGACGAAAACCTGACGGCCATGAAGACACTGGAGCCGCGCGGCGATTCGGAAGAGGCTCAGTATGAACTTGCGAGAACCTATTACTACCTGGGCCGCAGAGCCATGCCGTTGCCCGGCGGACCGCCGCATCACGGCCCCGGCCCTGGATTACGCCGTCCCGGTGGTCCTGGCCCTCCGCCAGGATTCGGTGGTCCGCCCGGACCCGACCGCCCTGGACACCCCAATCACGGACCGCGCCCAGAAGGACGACCTCGCGAAGGACCGCGCCCAGATGGACAACACCGTGACGGACAACACCGAGAAGGTCCGCGCCGAGACGGTCCACGTCGAGAAGGTCCGCCCGGTGGTGGACCGCTCGGTCACGAGTACCTCGATAAAGCCATCGAACTGCTAGTGAAGCTGCGTGATGAGAAGCCCACCGCTGCTCATTACCAACACCTGCTGGCCGTTTGCTACCGTCATCGCCAGCCTGGATTCTTGTCGCAAGACGTGGAAAAGGCAACGTCGATCTTAGAGCAGTTGTGCGAAGACTTTCCCCACGCGGCCGAATACCGACACGACCTGGCGGAAACTCTGGCGATGTTCGATGTGCGAGATTTTTTCGTTTCGGTCGAAGAGCTGGACGATGCCGAACAGCGTTTGCGGCGAGCACGCGGCATGGCCGAGCAACTTGTCGTCGACCACCCCAACGTTCCTGATTATGTTTCTTCGTTGGCCACGATCCATCACAAGCACGGAGCCTTGCTACGGCGAATGATTCGGCAAGAAGATCCGCAGCTGAAAGGAGTTCTGCTTGACTCCGCCGAACTCAGCTATTCGCGCAGCGTCCGTTTGCTGGAATCACTGGCCACTCGGCACCCTGACGTGCTGAGTTACCAAATTGAACTGGGCATGGTCCGCAACGCTCACGCGAGTTTGTTGCATCGGAGCGGCAAGTTGGAGGAGGCGCGCCGAGTGGTGGAAAGCTCGACGTCGGATTTAGAGCGGCTGAAAGAGGAACATCCCGAGTTGTGGTTCTTGGAGCGTCCGATTGGCGAGGCTTACGGACTGCTGTCCGAGGTTGCCGCCCAGCTTGGCGATGATGAGACCGCCGAGGCCGCCAAAAACAAGGCGGGCAAGGAACGCCATCGAATTCGCGGACCGGGTAACGGGCGCGGCGGCGGTCCACCAAGAGGCAGCCCGCCCGACGGGCGACGCGGTCCACCGGAACCGCGCCTCTAGTCGTTGCTCCATCCGCATGCTGTTCTCCCCCTTGCCAAGGGGGAGCTAGAGGGGGTCGCGCGCGAGTCCGATTTGAACTTCCGACTTCACCGTTCGACCTACATCCACCCTCACCCTTTTCTCTCCCATGCCCACATTCTTATCGAACCTGGCGAACGTTCGCCTACCTCAGGGCGCGAATCACTGCCGCAGGTTCGCCGGACGGAACTAGCACGAACTGGCTGGCTGCTTGCTCTAAAGAATAGACGTCGTGGGTAAATTCAAATCGCGGTTTGAGCGCGGCCTCGTCCAACGATGCTCCCCGGCCGTTCACACCGCCAGCGATGATCAGTCTTCGCGGTGCCACGAGCGCCGCGAGATGCGGAACGTCGCCCACGTCGCGGACAATGCCCGGTGCCAAGATGCCCAGCCGCTGGTTCTCAAAGGGGACGTCACTGTGGAAGCTGGCCAGCGAACCGACGGTAACCACCTGCTGGATGCGCGAATCCAACGCGGCGGCGCACAAGGCGACCATCCCCGCCGGACCAACGCCAACGACGGTCAGGTCCTTGGAGAGATCACCGTTAGACTCCAAAGCATTTAATGTCGCCCGCAGGTCCAATACCCATTGCCCCAACAGAGGCCGGCCCAGCCACAGCGACCATTCGGCGGTGTTGTGATCGGGCGCGCGTCCGATCTTGTCCCGAGAATAGGCCTGATCACCGGTCGCTCGCAGGCTAAGCGAAATGACCTTTCTTCCCGATTCGTGAATGGCCATCGACAAATCGTTGTCGACGGGATTCGCCGCGCCGTCCAAGCTGAGGACGATCACCGCGCCCTGTTTTTGTGGCCCCTTGCCAAGGACCTGCGTCGCGCTCAGGCGGATGCCCGCTTCCGATTCGAACTTGATGGTCTGAGCCGGGGAGGTTCCTCTGCCCGTGGGTTTCGCCGCCGTCGTTGGTTTCGTGCCGGCAAGAACTTTGTTGTCGAGCCGCCGTTTAATCCGGTCGGCCGTCTTTCGCCAGGACGCTAAATCCTCCGGCACCTGCATCGCTTCCGATAACTTGTGTCCTTCGCGGGCCGCGAACTTTGGAATCGTTAGCCAGTCGTCGGGTCGAGTTTCGCCAGGAAAACAACGCAGCGATTCAGGTTCCTCCGTTTTCATTTCCGGTTCGGAAATCGGAGAGCCATCGCCCTGGCCTTTGAGATGCAACGTCATCCAGCCATACATCGCCTCCCGCATCGGCCGGTTATAGTCGTGCGGCGATTCGAAAATGGCGTGCTTGACGTTACCCGGTTTTTCGTAGAGTTGAAAAACGGGTTCGACCACGGCGAGCGACTTCTTTGCCTCGCCGACCGAAAACTGAAAAGCGTCGCGCGTGGCGCTAATCACCATCAAGGCCCGCGGCGCGGTGAGAGCAAGCACGCCCCATTCTTCCGTGAATTGAAGTGCCCCAGGAACGACCTCGCACATGCAGCAAGCCGCGCCCAGGTACGCTTGGTAGTTGCCCACCGAACAGACGGGAACGACTGCTTGGAACCGTTCGTCCCAAGCGCCGGCGTACATGGTCTGGTTGCCGCCGCCGCTGGCACCGGTAATGCCCAAGCGCGCGCCGTCCACTTCGGATCGTGTGAGCAGATAATCGACGGCGCGCTGATTCTCATAAACCTGCAGACCGCTCAGCGGGCGACCGATCGGAAACAGCGTGGCACCCACCATCTCACCGTGATATTCTCCAAGCGCTTTTCCCAAGCCGCGCTCACCCGCTCCAAAAGCATCCACGGCCAACACAAAGAAGCCCAGCTTGGCCAAGCCAATACAACGAGCTTGCACATGGGGATCCTGTTTCGCTCCGCGCCAATGGCCATGAACGCATAGCACGGCAGGCGACGTTCCCTTTTTCCCCTTTCGATCGGGCACATAGGCGTTGGCCGTCATCCACACATCGGGCATGGTCTGAAAGATGATTTTTTCGACGCGATAGCCGTCACGCTGAATGGTGCCCAGCTTTTGCGGATTCAGCGGAGCCGGCGTTTTTGGAAACCCACCCCAGGCCGCTAACAATTGCTTGCGGATTTCGACTCGCTGTTTCCGCCAATTGTCGAGTGACGCCGGCGGCTGATCGTCAGCATGCAACGCGGCCGCTTGCGACTTGATAAAGTCCAGGAACGAGGGCTTCGCTTCCTGGGAGTTGGCTACACCGGTGGGCAGGGCGACCAGCAAACACACGGTCAACCCGGCGAGTGGCGCGCGAGGAAACTTCGTGAGCTGAGCCCAAGCAGCAAGTAACGGCAAGGCGAATTGGCGAGAAGGATTGTTCATTTTTCTGTTCGTGTGGGGCAAAATCCAAGTTGCGATCAGTGAGCGTTCAGCGCGAAAGCGCCGCATGCTTTTCCAAGGTTGCGAAGCGACGACCAAATAGCGTCGGTTAAAAAGACGCGATCCTCCATCGGCTGCGAAACTTGATTCAAGACTACCATGTTCTCACCCATGAGTTGACTCAGCTACACCGGTTTGTCCAAGAAGCCACGTGCCTTCCAAGCGGGGCAGTCGCGCGATTGTAACATACGCGTTGCTGCTCAATTTGCCTGGTTGCCGCTTCATGACACTCCCCTAAAAGACGATATTGCAACAAGTTACACACAGGGCCGCCCGATTGCCTGGATGCTTGGCGATGAAAAAACGATTGCAATCTTTGCAACCATTCATCAACTGCTAGACGGATCATCGATAACGGCGTCTGCTGCCCGCAGGCCTTTACACTGGATCTCGACTGCCCAAACAAGTTCGCGTCGCGCCCGGCGAACACGATAGCAGGTGGGCGGGCAACGGGCCTCATCCCACCGGCACCTCCTATTCCAGCATTATACAAAATCCACCGAGAGTGTGTTGGAGCCTTTTCGAAGTAGCAACGCAGGCCGGACCGAGGAGCGAAGCGACGATGTTCCGGCATCCACGATTTCAAGGACCACTGGCGGACCGCCGGAGGGCTATCTGCTGGCGGTGAGACACACCGCTAACGGCAACGCCGCAACTAGAGACACCCTCGCCGGGGCGGAGATTTGCAAGGGAACACAGCCAAACTGCGTAGCATGCTGCCCTGGATCGAAACCGCAATGCAAAATGGGGATCGGCCACGCCCTTAGAAACGGGGAGACAAATACGAGTTAGATGTGGAGATGGTGGAAATTGTGGGCACACGCACCGAACTCATCTGGTACTAGGGTGTCTTGCGCTGTGTTGGGTTTCGGCCAATTAGCGAAACTCTGTAGGAAACGTGCAGCCTGCCATTAGGGAAAATTGACATGATCACTTCTCGATTCACCTAGAAAAACTAGGTCCCCCAGCATCTACGCCGACTCACGTCGAGTCGGTTGAACCCATTTTCGCGCACACAAATGCGTCTACGGGACCGGTATGTAGACACGCTAGGAGAAGTGATCATGAAATTTGAATCAAACCCCATCAAGGAACACGAAGAAGTTCCGCTCGTAGATGACGGCGACCTAGAGAATCTTGTCGAGCACTTTAAGAACCGCGCCGCTCGTCGCCAGGGTAGCAGTTCGTCTCGGACTGGCTGTTATGTTGTATGCGTTGGGGACTGGTCTGAGGACTACAGCCGTGACGCACAGCTGGCAGAAATCATCGGTCTCGTTGGAGCACAAGGAGATCGCGTGGTTGGCTCGGAAACTGTCAGGCAGAGGCAGTCAGACCCAGTGACCGTCTTGCGCAGTGGCAAGGCAAAGGCAGCGGCTGAAAGGGCGGTTCGCCTTGGTGCGAACATGCTCATTGTCGATGCCGAGTTAAAGCCGTCACAGATACGGAACTTGGAAGATCTTGCTGGCATGCCAGTCTGTGACCGGGAAGGAGTGATACTGAACGTTTTCATGCGTCACGCCAAGACGCAGACGGCGCGTATTCAGGTCGAGATTGCGCATTTGAGCTATTTGAGGCCCCTGATCTGTGGTCTTGGGCTTGAGATGGATCAACAAGCCGGCGGGATTATGGCCGGCCGTGGGCCGGGGGAGACCGCTTCGGAGCTTTTGGCACGGAGATTAGACAAGAGGCTCGCGGAATTGAAAAAGGCTCTCAAGCGCGTCCAGGTCGCCGGCGAGGCGCAGAGAAGGGGACGCGGCCAGTGTAAGCGTATCGCGCTCGTTGGTTATACCAACGCAGGGAAGACGACGTTGATGAACAATTTGGCATCGACGGAGTTGTTGGCTCAAGACATGCCCTTTGTAACTCTTGATACCACGGTTCGCTGCCTGACACGTCACGGAGGGGACATTTTGCTCAGCGACACAGTTGGGTTCATCCGCCGCCTACCAAAGCGTTTGCTTGCCAGCTTTGAAACAACACTTGCGGAATTGCGGGAGGCGACACTGATTGTGCCGGTTGTTGACGTGTCAGATCCGGAATGGGAGATGCACCTGGAAACTACGCACAAGATGCTGGTGACATTGGGAGCGGAAGAGATTCCAAGATACTACGTGTTCAGCAAAGTGGATCGCCTCGAAACGTTTCCGAGCAATGAAGTCATGGACATGATCTCCTTTGGGTATGACTATCAATTCATTAGCAATCAGGACAAAGACGCTGTTAGCGAATTGAAGGAGATTCTCATTGGCCGTGTCCGTGCGGACTTGAGACGAACCAAGGTGTATGTCCCCTACCATGCGTCAAAAGCAATGGAGATCGTCTATCGAAGTTGTCGCGTCATGGAAACGGAAACCAAACCGAATGGTCTGCTCTTCAGCTTGGAAGCAGCCCCATATGTCATTGACCAAATTGAGAGACAGAGGGCAGAGCAATGAGACCATTCCCAGCGACTTTAGTAAAGGTTGAGAATCTTGATGTCTCTACACCTCGTGGACGGCAACTGTTTTTAGACCTCAATGTGGAAATTTCGCATGAACAAGTAGCAATGATCGGACGGAATGGTGTTGGAAAAACAACACTCTTAAAAATATTGTCCGGCGAAGTCGTCCGTCCGGAGGTTGTTTTACACACAGTGCCATATCTCGTGCCTCAAGAGCTTGAGGCCACGTCTCGCACAATCCGCCTTGCACGCAAGTTGTTGAGCAAAGACGACCTGGCAGATGCGGGATTGCCTTGGGAACTGTTGTCACAGGATACGTGTAGCCCGGGGGAGCAGCGTAAGCTGCACCTTCTGGCTGCAAGGCAGGCACAGCCTGAACTGTTGATCTTGGATGAACCCACGAGTGACTTGGACGAGCACGGAATCGACTGGCTTGGAAATTGGCTTTCAAAATGGTCGCAAGGTCTCATTCTTGTCTCGCACCATCGTATGTTGCTCCGTCAATTTCAGCACTTCTTTGTGATTGCAGAGTCTGGTTGTCGATATCTGTCGGGTGGGTTCAAGGAGGTCGAGAGTTTCTTGGAGGGGGAGGGGCTCCGAAAGCAGCGCCAATATGTAAGCGACCTCAATACACTTATCAGAAAGGAGGAGAAGAATGAACGTGTGATTAACCGGCACGACAGAAAGAAGAATCGTGGCAGGCTAAAAGAGCTTGGTCGTTGTCCATCAAGGGCGAAGCTCAATGAAAAGAGGTCCTATGCTCAGGTGAAGCAAGGCAAACGAAAGAAGCTCTGGAGAAATCGATTGTCGGCTTCTCGTGCGTGGGCCGAGGCCACTCGCCGTGCTCTGGATGTTCAGCTTGACCTGACGCTTATTGCGCCAAAACAGCCGAATGATACGCCAGCTGAAATCGTCGACGTAGAAGGAGTGACTGCTGTCATTGATGGTCGCGAGATCTTCTCAAACCTGTCGATGTGCGTTCGGCGATCTGAACGCATTGTTGTCTCAGGGCGAAACGGGGCTGGCAAGTCTACCTTGTTATCGATGCTGGCTGGCTGGCGACAAGCTGTACAGGGACGTGTCGTTGGCGACTTCTCGCGAATAGGGATGATTGAACAAGGGGCGGCCAATTGGAAGTCAGATCGGGGACTGATAGGGAACCTTCAAGCAGCCTGTGATGCTACGCTCGAAGAAGTTGCGGAGATCTTGGTGGGGCACCGATTTCCGTTTGCTCTGGCGGAACGGCCCTTAAAGATTCTCAGCCCAGGCGAAAGGATGCGGGCGGCACTGATTTGTCTGTATCACCGCTTCCCTGCGATCGAATTGCTCGTGCTTGATGAGCCGACTGTTGGTTTGGATTTTGTGGGACTAAGTGCGCTTCGAAAAGCATTAAAGAGTTGGCCGGGAGCCTTAGTAGTGGTGAGTCATGACCGCGACTTCATTGAGTCAATTGACGTTTGCTGCGAAATCAGACTGGGATGAGGATCTCGCAGGCGATTATTCTTTTGCTTTGTAGAACGCTTCTACCGCGGAGGCCGTGAACTTTCCGAGTGTGATGTAGCCCTCGGAGCTGTTGGAGTGGCCGGATTCGGGCGTAGTGAGTCCCGTGGGGCTAAAAGCTGGCGCGCGAGGCGGCACGAATCACGTTCGGTGGTATGATAACCGCTGGTGCTTGCTTGGGATTCACCCCTACCAGGCCGTGCCACAGGTTGGTTCATTCCGCGCAACAAAGACAGGGACAGGTAGCCGCTGATGCCCAACGACCATGACCCGCCCGAGATTTCCGAACTGAGTGGGATCGGACGCGATCATCATAGCCATCGTGCGTCGCGTGGGTGGATCAACGAAGCGTTCTTGATGTGCGCGGCGGCATTGGGCCTGGGTGCCTACGATGTGGCGACGTCGGCACTTCGTAACGGCTATCCCACCATGCCCGGATTCATTGCCTTCTTGCTCTTCACCTTTGCGGTTGGAGCCGTTGTCGTGGCCTTTCGCGCGCTCGGATCTCATTCGACATACCCGGACCGTAAACGGCGTTCCCTGCGCAAGCGTTTGATATGGAGCGTCGCTGCCGCCGGGCTTCCACTTGTGGTCGGCATCGTCGGCCAGATCGTGCAGGTCTTTGGACCGTTCACGGATGCATAATGCGAAAGATGCTCGGTAATGGTTCGCGGACGAATTCAATTCTCGATTACCACCCTCTTGATCGCCACTCTCATTTTCGCAGTCTTGGCTCGTCTGTGGCCGAGGCAACTTCCGATGTTCCACCAGGCGGCCCTCGCCGCTTGGGCTGCACTTTCTTTGCTGCAATTGCCGTTGCTTGCTTGGGTTTGGTCGAGCGCGCCCACGGGCCGTGAAAAACGGCGATCGCTTTGCTACTCCGTCGCATTGCCGTGTTGTGTCCTGCCAGTGGTCAATTGGTTGTTGCTGATGTTCGGCATCATAGCAGCGCAAGACACGGGGTCCTTTCCGAACGATCTTGGAATCGGAATGATGATCATCTTGCTAATGTTCTTGACCTTGACGAGCGTAGTTGTGTTGCCGCTCACGTTCCTGCTGTTTTTCGGAATCCGTGGCGATACCGCATTTTGGACACTGCGCTGCGTGGCGTTTGTTAACCTGATCGCCTCGCTGGTGTTCGGAGCGGCAGTCTCGTTAGGAGGGTTTGACCACTTTCCATCTCGCGCGCGAACGCAAAGAAACTCTCCCTACAGCGTGGCTTCAGGCAGGAGTCTTCCGCCGCTGCTTGCCAAGCGGCGGAAGAGGATCGTTGGGCACAGAAGTGCAGGCCGGACCGAGGAGCGAAGCGACGATGTTCCGGCATCCACGATTTCAGGGACCACTGGCGGACTGCCGGAGCAGCGCTTCGCTCGATCCGGCCTACACTACGTCGCTAAATCGAGTGACCGGATTCGAGCGCAGCGTGGTCGGCATCGTCGGCCAGATCGTGCAAGTCGTTGGACAGTTCACGGATGGATAATGCGAAGAATACTCGGCAGTTGACCAATGGTTCGCGGACGAATTCAATTCTCGATTACAACTCTCTTAATCGCCACTCTCTTCTTCGCCGTCTCAGCCCGTCTGTGGCCGAGGCAACTTCCGATGTTCGACCAGGTGGCCTTCGCCGTTTGGACCGCATTCACTTTATTGCAATTGCCGTTGCTCGTTTGGGTTTGGTCGGCCGAACTTACTGGAAGTGAAAGACCGCAAGCGCTCTGTTACTCGGTCGCATTGCCCTGTTGTCTTCTGCCGATTGTCAATTGGTTATTGCTGATGTTCGCCATCAAAACAACGCAGAGCACGGGGTATCTTCCGAACGATATTGGAATCGGCATGATGATCGTCTTGCTGATGTTTTTGACAATGACAAGTGTCGTTGTCTTGCCACTCACGTTCGTGCTGTTTTTCGGGGTCTGTCGCGATATCACCTTTTGCGCACTTCGCTCAGTGGCGTTTGTGAATCTGGTCGCATCACTCGTGTTCGGAGTCGCGGCTTTGGAAGGTGGGTTCTGACCACCAACAGCGCGCACGCAAAGGAACAGTGCCTGCACCCGTTGCTTCGGGCAGGAGGCCGCCGCTGATTGCCGCATGGCGGCGGGCGAATTCTCCGCACGCGCATTACGAACTTTGGTTGTCTCACGGCTCTTGACATGGCTACATAAAGTAGTCATAATTGACTACATACAGTAGTCGCCGAAGGAGAGCATCGCATGGGAATGGACCGTCAGACGTTGGCCGACCTCTCTCCCGCCCAAAGGGAATTGATGGAGATCCTCTGGACTCGTGGGGAGATGTCCGCTCGTGAAGTGCGGAACGAGCTGTCGAAAGAACGGGCGTTGGCTAGAAATACAGTTCGCACGATGCTCCTGCGGATGGAGGAAAAGGGCTGGCTCACGCATCGCGTGGAAGGGCGGACACATCTCTACCGTGCAGCCATGGCGAGGGAAACCACAATCGGCCAAAAGGTACGGGAAATCGTCGATACGTTGTGCGACGGTTCGCCGGAGACTTTGGTCACGGCTCTGCTGGACCATCGGGGGCTGACCGATGGCGAGTTAAATCGGATTCGAGCCATGCTCGATACGGCCAAGACGAAGAGCGGCAAGTCACGAAAGCGTGGGAGTTGACCATGTCGGCTTTATTCAGTGCACACCTGGAAGGCGGCGTTTTCGAGCTGTTTGTCGTCATCGCGGTTGCCAGTTCGATGGTTTCGTTCGCAGCCCTCGTTGCCTGCGTTTGGCTGAAGTACCATCCGAGCCTTCGCCACTGGGTGTTGCTGTCGGCACTGATTTGTGTGCTGTTAAGTCCGTTGCCGGCGTTCGTGTTTGCGTGGTCAGAAATCGCGATCGTCTCGATTCCGCTACGCGTCGAGCCGACAGGCTCCTTTTCCTCTTCGACGGCCGATGTCTCACCGTCACATGAGAACGAAGAAGACAGCAATTCGCTGTCCGACGTTCGAGAATCCTTGCCGCCAACTGACTACAAAACTCTGTCAGTGAACGACGAGATCGACATTGCCGCAGGCGAATCGCATAGGCAACCTGTCGCCCCAGCGGCACAACCTGAAGTCGCCACCAAAATGAATCCTTCACTCGGTGAAGATGCAACTGACCCGGTAACAGACTACGTTCACGTTGTTGGGGTGGTGTCATTCGTTACTTGGGGCATCGGGGCAACTATCCTACTTCTCGGCACGGTTAGGAACTCGCGTCGCTGGCGCATCGTTATGCGTTCGTCGACTCTGGTCGAAGACCCGCGCGTTATGGATTTGCTCGATGACGTGCGACGGATTCTAAACGTGGCCAAGCTACCCGCAATCCACAGTTCGCTGCGGGTCGACACTCCGGTCGTTGTTGGATTATGGCGACCGCTGGTCGTGTTACCGGCTCATTCACCGCGGGCGGTTCGCGCCACGCAAATGCGAGACGCGCTGATTCACGAAATAGCGCACGTGCTTCGGTGCGACCACGTTGTGTTGATCATGCAAGCAATCGCCGGGGCGGTCTTTTGGCCGAACCCACTCATCTATTTACTTAACCGACAGCTTGACCGCGCGCGTGAAGAGGCGTGCGACAATTACGTACTCGCCGACCGCAACCCGATTGACTACGGCGAGACTTTGCTGCGATTTGCCGAACTGGCTGAAAACGGACGTCCACTTCCAGGCTCAATTGGAATGTTGCCACGGCGCGGCAAACTCGAAGATCGAATTTCCGCATTTCTGGACGACAGGAGAAAAACGATGATACGCCCCAATCGATTTGCTGCCAGCGCTATCATGGCAATTCTGGTCGTGATGTGCGTCATGATCTGCGGCAGTCGCTTCGTGGCAGCTCAAGCCGAACCGCCACTTGCAGCGACCGATCGCACGGTTCCCGAGGACGAGCGGGCGACGAAGGCGGGCGAACAATCAAACACCGCGAAACTTGTAGGGACCGACGAAGACGGGGATCTTTACCGCTTCCTCGTGATCCTGGGACCCGAAAAATCCGCCTCCTCTCAGAAGGTCTGTGTGGACCAACTTGTGAATGTGGGTGAGCCGTTTGAACTTCGTCCGAAATCTGGCTTGACCGCGAAAGGCGTGTTGAGCAAAACCAAGGACGGAAAACTTCATTTCAAGGGAAATGTCACGGTTGGGAACACCACGGGAGTGTATGACACACCGGTCGAACTCGGTCAATCCTGTACGTCGATGGGATTTGGCGCCTCCGGTTTTGGGAGCTACTTCTTCGTCCGATTCGAATCACCCCTGATTGAACTCGGGCGTGACAAGGTGTTGTTCGAAGTCCACGACCCCGATAAACAGGCTCCCGGTCTCCATGCCATCGGGCCTGTCGACAAAGTTGACGCGAAGTCAGCAAAGCAACTTGTGCTGCTCCAGCAGAAGGGTGCGAAGGCTCTTGGAATGTACCACGGAACGAAGTTGGCAAGGACCATTTTCCTTCTCCACAAAAGCGGCAAGATCAAGTCCGGCTTTCATGGCCTGGTCGGGCGAATAGACGATGGTTCGGGGGTGAATTTTCGATCCGGATTCGAATGCCTTTCCTATACACGGAACGGCAAAGAGATCGAAATCGAAGTTGCTCAAATTGAAATGTTGGGCGGTCGAAAAATGGCCGGATACATTTATGTTCCGCTACCAGAACTCCCGCCGGGCCGCTACTCGGTGTCTATGAAGCTCATCCTCGCTCAGCGCGAACAGGTTGACGGCGAAGTAAAAATCGTTCAACTCAGTTCACGCTCTAAATCCACGGCTTGTACGGTCGAAGTGCCGGCGCGCGACGCTGTGAAGCCTGAGCTGAATCAAGAACAACTTGATCAGGCGCGCGAGCAACAGAAAGCCGCTGCCGTCGTGGCTCAAGACCATGTGCGCACCGCCAAGCGACAGCCAGATACGGAACTTCTCATGACATGGTTTCTGGACACATGGTTTCTGGACGGCGGAACACGCGGAATCCAGCAATGTTGGATGCAGGATAGCGGATTGTTGGGCGACTACTCGGGACTGTACACCGAGGGATCGTTTCGCGCCGCCGGCAGCGGTCGGATTGGGAAAATCAAGAATCCTCAACTTGCCGAAGTTCGCGAACTACTAAGCGACCTGCCGAAGGAGCCGACCCTTCCGCCGCCCGCCCGCATGCTGATCGTGACCTGCCAACACGAATCCAAGTGGACGACGCGCATTTATGATCGGGCAGACATCCCGGAAGCCATTAACAGACTTTACGCTCTGGCCGGTGCCCGGCTTCTGACATGGGTTCCCGTCATCGAACCCGAGGCAAGTGTCGCACGGCATCAAAATTGGGTTTACTCAATTGCTGTTTCCCCCGACGGGAAACTGCTGGCTTCTGGCAGTCGAGACAGCACGGCGAAGATCTGGGATATCACTTCTGGAAAACTGCTGCATACTGTTGCTGAGCATGGACGAACAAACGTTCTGGCTGTCGGCTTTTCACCTGACAGCAAATTCATGGCATCGGCGAGTGACGATCAGATTATCCTGACCGACTGTGAATCGGGACAGTCGAAGTCGATGTTCCGGGACGAATATGTTCATCGACTAGAATTCTCACCAAATGGAAAAGTACTGGCGGCGGCTGGCGGTCGTCATACGCTGATGCTGGAAGTGTCGGAACCGTACGCCGTCTCAAAGATTCCCGATCCGGCCGTTAGGTCGATCGCTTTCTCAAGCGACGGACAACTGCTGGCCACGGGATCCCGCGACCAAGCCGTCCGCGTCTGGGACTCCAAGACACGACAACAAAGACTCTTGTTGCGTCACGACCAGGATATTAGCGACCTGGACTTCTCTCCCGACGGGAAGTGGCTGGCGGTTAGCAATGGCTGGTCGGCATGCACGGTTCATGTTTGGCGGGTGAACGATGGCAAGTTGCAATCCATTTTGTCCTTGGAAGAGGGTCGGCACACGGAACATGCAACCGCCGTCCGCTTCTCGCCGGATGGTAAGTGGCTGGCGGTTGGAACGGCCGGTGGCGGCGCGATCTGTCTTTGGCGAGTTTCAACGTGGCGCCATCTGGCATTTCTCTCCTTTCCGGATGGAAGGGTCATGGATCTTGAGTATTCGAAGGACGGGAAAACTCTCTATGCTTCCGGCGCGGGCAATGTCGTCCGAAAATGGAACTTACCGTAATCCTCCGTGAAATTAGGCGGAATCCCTGGAGACCTTCAACAGCACCGCGTTTTTATCTGAACGGTAAACTGGACGAGTACACACTCAATCATTGGGGAGAAGACGATGAATAGAACTAACTTCACAATTGCAATTGGCATTCTTGCGACGGCTCTCATTTCCATTGGCCTCGCCAAAGGCCAAAACGTCGCTCAACGTGCGTCGAACGAAAGTGCCAACAAAGGTACTACCGCGGCTGACGAACAACCGCAATCTCGGCTGAGGCAGCAAGATGCGAAAAGGAAAGGCGCACGAGATCACGTGGCCTGGGTTGCCAAATGCTTGGAGGACTTCCAAGTGATCAAGGTAGGCATGACGAGAGAGGATGTTCAAAAGCGATTTCCAATGGACGGTGGCTTGCATTCAGTATCACCCGTCAGATTCACTCATCCGGAGTGCCGCTATTTTAAGATTGACGTGGAGTTCTCGTTCAAACGCAATTCAGAAGATATGAACCGAGCCATCATTTCGCCTGACGACAAAGCGACCAAGGTTTCGAAACCATACATTGAGCGCCCCTACATTGACTGACGTTGCCAGGGCTCGGGGGCCGATGAACTTGTACGGCGCGTCAAACCGTGATTTGCGTGCCCAGAACTTCAAGCAGTTTGCGAATCCAAGCGGGATGAGCGGGCCAAGCGGGAGCGGTGATCAAGTTGCCGTCGACATGGGCGTTGTCGAACGTTTCGTTGGCCGGTATGAATTCGCCGCCGCCCGCTTCCACTTCGGGCTTCACGGCTGGGTAGGCGCTGCACGATTTGCCTTTCAACGCGCCGATCGATGCCAACAATTGGGGACCATGACAAATCGCGGCGATCGGTTTGCCAGTGTCGACGAAATGCTGGGTGACCTCGATGACGCGCGCGTTCAGCCGCAAGTACTCGGGAGCACGGCCACCGGGGATGACCAACGCGTCGAAGCTGCCGGGATCCATCTCGTCGAACGTGGCGTTCAGCCGAAAGTTGTGGCCCCGTTTTTCACTGTACGTTTGGTCGCCCTCGAAATCGTGAATCGCGGTGGCAACCGTGTCGCCCGCTTTCTTGTCGGGACAAACGGCTTGCACGTCGTGTCCCACCATCAGCAACATCTGAAACGGGACCATCACTTCGTAGTCTTCGACGTAGTCGCCCACCAGCATCAGAATTCGTTTTTGACTCATGCGGATCCTCCAAGGATGCTAACGAGGCAGTGCCTCAAACCAATGCGAGGCAGGGCCTCGCAAAGAACGGATTACAAGTGAACCGCGATCCAGCGCGACTGTTCATCGGGGGCCGCTTCGAGCGGCACTTCCAACCAAGGAATCGGTTTCTCGTCGGCCAGGTAGCCGCCGACCTTGGTCTTGAAGGCCTGGACCACGTTTTTCAGCGCTTCGCGTTCCGAGTCTCCGCCGCCGCTCACTCCGTCCAACGTGGCCGAGCGGGCGAGATACGCGCCTTGATCGTGCCGCAAGACATAGACAAGACAGTTGAAAACCGGCACTTGCTCGGGAGGGGCAATCGCGCGGACTCGGGGCGGATCATCGGTAGGCGGATGCTCGGACATGGAGGTATGGTGCCTCCGCGCCGCCACATGATCAAGACGGCCTGCAGCGTAGCGTGCAAAATTAAAGGAGATTTTGCCCCTCCAACCGAACACCCCCCTATTTAGGTGATGTTTGAAAAATCCCCGAATCCGGGAAAAATATCGATTCGCAAGGACTGAGAGAAAAGATAGAATCAGGGAGTCTCGCTGGACGCAGCGGACTACAAACGGAACATTCTGACGGTTCGCCGCGACTAAAGAGGTGGTCTCTTGGCGTTCATTGGTCCAAGGGGTGATGAGTATCCCCTCATTGCTAGCGGCGGCTGGCTTTCGCGAATTCAAATAGCCCTTTGCTTTTAAATAACCAACGACATTGTTTTTAAACAACCAACAAAAACGAACTCGGCGGCGGCTGGCAATCGAACCGCTCGAACAGCGCCAGATGTTGGCCGGAGATATTCCGGTTATCGATGTGGGTGGCAACGGTGTCGACACGTTGAAGCTGGATGAGTTGGAAGTTGAAAGCGTCGCCAACGGAACGAATAGTGTCATCATCGTGGTAGACGCGCACGATGTGATCATCGCGGGCGGGTGGACGTTGGAGGGGACGCGAGACCAAGACGGATTCAGCTTCACGGTTTACAAGAAGGGCAATTCAGAAGTTCTCGTCACGCTGACAAATGAGCTGGCGTCGTTTTACGATCGTGACTTTGGTGACGCGCCCGATGGCCGGGCCGGTTCGTCCGCCGGCGACTATCGAACGACTTCTGAAGATCAAGGGCCAAGCCACATCGTGGTGGACAACTTGTTCCTGGGCTTGACCGTGGACACCGAAGGAGACGGCGTCCCGGACTCAGAGGCACTGGGCGACGATTCGCTATTACCGTCCAATGACGAAGACGGCTTGACGAGTTTCGAAAATCTAGGAATTGGCTTCACGCCGACGGCAACCTTGATTGCGACGAATGACACGATTTCCTCGGCGACGCTGTACGGCTGGATCGATTTCAACGGGGACGGTGTCTTCGCGATCACAGAACGGGCGAGCGCGGAAGTTGCCGCCGGCAGTGTACTCGCCACGGCCACCCTGCTATTCCCCGCCATACCCGGAGATGCGGTGGCCGCCACGTTTGCTCGCTTTCGTTTCAGCACGGACAGTGCCGCGGCCAGCCCGTTTGGCCCCGCCGATGACGGCGAAGTCGAAGATCATTTCATTAGGATCGACGATGGCAACGAAGGCCCGCGCGGCGACTCCGTCGGAGTGCACCGCCGCAATCTGATTTATCAAGACACCAGCCCGGACTTCAAGTGGAACGGACTTTCGGGCGGCGATACCGTGGCTCAATTTGGAATCGAGGGCGACGTCCTTATTACCGGCGATTGGAACGGCAACGGCTATGATGACGTTGGCGTTCACCGGGGAAACGTCTTCTACCTAGACATGAATGGAAGTCGTCGTTGGGACGACGGCGATGTCGCGTATCGCTTCGGCAACCCGGGCGATACACCGATCGTGGGCGACTGGGACGGGGATGGTGCCAGCGAGATCGGAGTTCATCGGGACAACTTCTTTTACAAGGATGTTAATGGAAACGGCAAGTGGGACAGCGCCGATCGCGCAATGATGTTCGGAACACCAACCGATACTCCGCTTGTTGGCGACTGGGATGGAGACGGCATTTCGCAGATTGGAGTTCATCGGGGCAACCAGTTCTATCTAGACCTCGACAACGACGGCTCTTACACCGAAGCCGACGTGCAGCGCCAATTCGGGATCGAGGGCGACACTCCCTTGATCGGCGATTGGAACGGCGACGGCGCGGACGACCTCGGCATTCATCGCGCTCATGAGTTCTTTCTAGATACGAACGGCGACGGTGCGTGGAGCGGCGTCACGGGTGGCGACCGCGTCTTTAGTTTCGGCGCGGTTGGCGATGCCCCCGTGTCCGGAAATTGGGAACCGGCTGAAGCCCTTGTTGCCAACGGTCGCCCCGTGGCATTACCGGCGACCGATAAGACCGCGGCGGACAAAGAAGTCGCCAAGCTTGCTCAACATGATTTATCCACGATCAAGGCGGCGGCCATCGACGTGCTGGCCAGTGTCGGTTTAAGCGCCCCACAAGTCGCGGCCCTGCGATCGGTGCAAGTGCGCGTGGGAGATTTGGCCGGGGATCGCCTCGGATTAGCCTCGGGCAATTTCATCGTGATGGATGTCGACGCGGCGGGCCATGGCTGGTTCGTGGATCCAACACCTCAGGCCAATGAAGAATTCCGTTTGTCGGCCTCAAGTCTCACCGCGGCCGGTGATAGCGCGGCCCAAGGACAAATGGACCTGCTGACCGTCATGATTCATGAGTTGCAGCACGTCCTTGGCCTGGACGATGATTTCTCGGATCGCGGGTCCAACCACGTCATGAACGGCTGGTTGCGAGCCGGAGTTCGCCGGTTGCCCTCGGCCAGCGATTTGAGCTAGCGGCTCTTTCGTCGCGGCAACTCTCTTGGTCGATGCTGCATTCGTTTTTCGTTTCGGTATCATGCGGCCCGCCCTCCAATAAACCACACGCGGACGGTACCGTCGTCACTGGCCGAGGCCGCATACCTGCCGTTGGGTGAAATCGCCAACGCGTTGATATTCGCGGGCCCGCGCAGTTGACGATTCCACCAACTGAGCCGATGCCCGCGAAAGCAGCGGACCGCGTGGCCGCGCTGCACATCCCACAGACGAACTGTTTCATCTTCGCTGCCCGTTAGCAAATACTTTCCGTCGGCCGTCGCGGTGATCGCGGACACACAAAAATGATGCCCGCGCAAGCGCGTCAACTCGGCACCCGTTTCGGCATCCCAGATTCGAATCAGATTGTCCTCGCACCCGCCCCCGATCCAACTGCCATCCGGCGAGAAGACCGCGCATTGGATATTCGGACCTAGTTCAAAAACGCGACCGCGTTCCCAGTTGCTGACCAGCAATTTTCCTCGGTCGCCAATCCAACTCAAATGTTGATTGCCGTTGCAGACCATCAGCCCGCGCGCCCGTTGCGTGGCGCTATCGATGCATTGCGACTCACTAGCCGTCTCTACATCCCACAGGCGAATCGTGCGATCCCTGCCGCTGGACACTAACAGGCTGCCGTTGGGTGAATAGACAACATCGACAACGCCCGCCGCATGCCCGTTAAACTGTTGGACCTGTCGGCCTGACACCATGTCCAATTGGCGGACCGAATGGTCGTCGCCAGCCGCCGCCAGGAAGCGACGATCGGGTGACACGGCAACGCCGCGAATCTGGCCGGTGTTGCCTTCAAAGCGCCAAATTTCCTCGCCGGTCGCGGCATTCCACAACTGCACTTGGCTGTTTTCCGCAAGCGATACGCCCAGAGTGCCGTCCGCCGTGTACCAAACATCTTGATCCTCCGCGCGCCCCACGGGCGAAGCGCCGATCTCGCGACCCGTTTGCAGATTCCAGCGTCGCAGTCCGTGTTGGCGGTCGCGTGAAAAGAGCGTGTTGCCGTCGGACGAAAACCAAACCGCATGGGCTCCGCCGACATGGCCGTCAAAGCAATAGAACTGCCAATCGCGGCGGCACATCAGCTCGCGCACTCGTTGCTGTGCATGGCCGTCATCGACGTGCAGCGTCAGATACCGGTCGATTGGCGACCAAAGTTGATGGCCCGGACAATGGAGATCCGTACCTTCCAACTTCCGCCAAATGTTTTCGGCCGTCTCCCAATCTCGCAAGCGCCGGGCAAACGCCTGACCCTTGGGGTGGTCGTAGCGAGTCACGAGAAAGCTTTGAAGCTTGGGAGCCAAATCCGACGGCCGGCATCCATCCGGTTCGTGGCCCGTAAAGCCGAGTTGCCGTTCTAGTTCGGGGGGCAAACGTTGGTCGCGACTTTGCATCGGTTCCGGCAACAGACGCCATAGCGTTTCCAAGGCTTCGTGAAATCCGTCATCGTCATTGGCGGTTAATGTGGTTCTCATGCGACGGCAGACTTGCCAAATTTCAAACAGCATGTGATGCGAGCGGCGGCGCAAATGAATGACTTCGTCGTCGTGCAATGACTTGTGAATATGGTTCAGTGATTGCAGCGCGCCCAGGTAATCCTGTTCGTCAAATTGCTGCTCGGCCGTTTTTAGAAACTGGTCCCGTTCGTCTTCAAGCTGCTCCAGTTTCTGAGCTATCTCTTTCATTTCCTGATCGCCCGGCCGGCGGTCGAGAAAACGTTCCACTTGCAGCAACAAGCCGGAAAACTTTTCCGCCTCAACCGCCAGTAGAATCGACGACCGAAAGCGCCGCTCCGGCAAGATGTTTTCCGCAACCGGTTGCGACCGGAGCGCGGCTTCGCGGCGTACATCCAGCAGCCGCTTTTCCTCAACGGTAACCAACGAAGCGGGCCGCTTCGCGCGACGATCGACGGGGCGCGAAACCGTTCCACGCGCTTCCGGACTGCCGGACGGTCGCCAGTCGGGCGCGGAAGATCCGGTCGCGACGCCATGGCGTCGGATCGCGCGGGCGATATCGGGCCAGTGATCGCCGAGCTGTTCCTGGTAGAGCATCACTCGCTGAATTCCGGCCAATTGAAATTGCAGCTTCACCGGCACGGGTACTGCTTCCAGCATCAGCGGAACGATTGGCTTATCGTATCGGGCAGCCAACGCCAACTCGCGCGCGACATATTTGGAATCGACCGACGTTTCGGAAAGCAGCACCAAGGTCACCTTGCAGCGCTGGATCGCTTCCACGATCGAAGCCGGCCAGAACGCGGCGGGCTCGATACAATCCTTGTCGAACCAAATCGAAATCTCGTTGGATCGCAGCAGCCCGACCAGTTGGCTGGCCTGCCGATAGTCGCCATGGGCATAGCTCAGGAAAACATCGTCAGCCACGAGTCCCCCCTCCTGTTTGCGCAGCGGCCTCCGGCTGAATGGGCTGCCGGTGCTAGGAGGCAAACTCAAGCCGACGCGGCGAGTTAGTGCGAGAATCGACGAAGAAAAGAAATGATTCCACGCGGCACAGCTTGCCAGGTGTAGAACTACATCTACAGGTGATTCTAACAATTCTCTACGAAAGAAGCTCGACTTTTGTTTCCCGCGCCATCCCGATGAGTCTGACGCTTTGTTCCTCCAAATCACCTGCGGTGAGAGGGAATCGCGTCGACCACCATCCGTCCGGGAGTCTCATTCCCTCTTCAACACGATCAAGAACTCGCCGCCCTCGTCCGTGCCACCAGCAAACTCAGTCGGGCGATTTTCGTCTCGGTTCCCGCAGATAATCAGCAAATTGCCGACTCGAGTGAAGATGCTTCGGTAGACCTGACCGTCCTGGAATTTCTGGTCAATCGCTCCATCCTTGACCTCAATGGTGGTTGCCTCTCGCGATTGCCCGTTTGCTCGAAAATCTAATTGGTTGTCCATGATGACGAACTGCTTCGTGCCGGGCTTTTGGACGACGCCCTTCTCCTCGTAGTAGGCGAAGTTCCACATCCCTTGAAGGTCTTCCGTTGCTGGGGCTTCTTTCACTTCATCCGGCTTCAACGAGAAGAAAGCGTTGCGGGCCACGTGGTACCTTCCTTTGCCGCGTTGAAGATACACCCTGACCACGTCGCCTTTGCTTGCGCCGACCTGGCGGGTTGAGTGCAGCTTCGGGGGATCACCCTTGCCGATCCATTTCCTGTTCCAATAGTGTGCGTAAAGGACATCGCCGACGTTGATTGCGCCTTTCTCGACGTTGAATACAAGGATCTCCGCGACAGCGTCGGTGTGTTCCCAGTCTTCGATCTTTTCCGTTGTCGAGTACACTGCTTGAACCTTGCCGACGACAATATGCGAGGAAATGGCCTCGAATTCCTCCGGCGCGAGCTCCTCTATAGCTTGCAACGGGCCTTGAATGAAGATGAAGGCCGTGATCACTAAAAGTACTGTCTTCCTCATTGTTGAAAACCTCTTCGTGCGAGTGACTGTGAAATGGCTGTCACAAGTTGGATCGTGGAAGAAAGAGTCCGAGCAGGCGTTCGGTTTCGCACTGGGTCGCCCCTCAATGGGTGACCGAATTGTGGGTGACCGATTTGTGCCTCCCATAGTTTATACTACGTGACGAATCTTAACATCGCTTACGTTTTTGTTCGTTAGGAATTCTCGCCATGCGTCAACGGGACAGACCGCCAAAGCTAAAGCAACTGATATTGGAGTCATCATGCGAACCTTGATACTGATTCTTTCCGCCCTCGCCTTTGTTGGCTGCGATCTGAATTCTTCCTACGACGGGCCGCTAGACTCCGACCAAACCCTGCTGGAAGCAAGAGAAGGACTCGTCACGAAAGTCGTCAAGTCGGGCGAGTCCTTCGGCGCGGCGGATTCACCGGCCGGCGATGCATTCGAATTGATTCACTATCAGTCGCCCGCGGGGAATTTGGCGGCTTACGTGACCAAGGACCCCGGTGACGGCCAGAAGCATCCAGCGATTGTGTGGATTACCGGCGGCGACAACAATTCGATTGGCGATGTCTGGTCACCGCAGAGTCGGGGAAATGATCAATCGGCCAGCGCTTTCCGCAAAGCGGGCATCGTCATGATGTTTTCCTCCCAGCGCGGAGGAAACGACAACCCTGGCCGGCGGGAAGGGTTTTTGGGAGAAGTCGATGATGTTCTCGCGGCCACCGATCATCTGACCGGCTTGCCCTATGTTGATCCCGAGCAAATCTACTTGGGAGGCCACAGCACGGGCGGAACGCTGGTGATGCTGGTCGGGGAGTGCACGGATCGATACCGCGCGATCTTCTCGCTGGGCCCCGTTGCCGCCGCCGCCCAATATGGTGGCGATTACGTCTATTGCGATCCGAGCGACAAACGGGAACTGATGCTTCGATCGCCGCTCCATTGGCTGCATTGTGTGAAGAGCCCCATGTATGTCTTTGAGGGTGCCAGCGGCGGAAACTGGGACGCGATAGAACTGATGGAAAAAAGGAACACCAATCCCAACATCAAATTCTTCAAGGTCCCGGACCACGACCACTTCACCGTCATCGCCCCGCTGGCCGAGAAACTGGCCGAACAAATCGTCCAGGGCGAGATCAACGTGACCCGATCGATGGTGCAGAAGTTGCGGTGACCCCAAGCGTGCATTCAAGATGAAATCTGGTTGCCAAAGCCCACATCCGGCCAGTAATCGACCTGTGTGGCAAGTTCTTGCTTGGCAATTATCGTCCTTGAAACAGACGATCACCAAGCAACCTGTCAAGTTCGGGGATGGCATAGATCTTATTGGCGACCGTTTCCACCGGGTACTCTAATCGCCGAAACTCGACTTCGTTACCGCGAATGATCACATAGCAAGCGCGCGGGTCGTCATCTTGCGGTTGGCCGACGCTGCCAACGGCGATCAGTGCCTTCTCATCCGTGAGTTGGTACAAGTTATCGCACTCTGGCGGAGAAAAATATTTCCAGTCGGCGGTGAAAACACCTGGGATGTGAGTTCGTCCGGCGAAGCAATATTGTCGCATCGGTTCGAAAATTGCATCCATTTTTCTCTGGTTGTAGACATCCTCCGGATACACGTATTCCATGGTCGGAGCTCGGGGTGATCCATGAACGAACAGATGGCGACCTTCCACGTGAGATTGCACGAAGCTCTGGGTGAACTGCAACAGGTGTTGGCCATTCAGGTGGGCTTGCACCTGATCTCGAGACCAATCGACGGCCGCGAGTCCGATCACGTGCCCCCAACCCTGGCGATACTTCGGAGTCCCGAGAAACGCCTGGTCATAGACACCAAAAAGAGTCACATCACAATGCTTCTCCACTAGTTCGAGGCATTCCACTGGATTGGGTCCAGAGCCGACTACATCGCCCAAACAATAAACCTTTTCGACTTCTTGTTCCGCTATATCGGCCAAAACTGTTTGGAGAGCCTCCAGGTTGCCGTGTATGTCAGAGATTACGGCGAGCTGTTCAGAATTCCGAGCCATTTTTGGACCCGCAATACCCACTTTGCGTCAAACTACGTACGCCACCATTTGGCCGTGCGGTGAGGACAAGAGTACCCCGAGAATCGCTAGGGCGCGTCACTGGATCAACCGCTCTGACGTTTCGTTTCGCCGGACGGGCACCCCCAGTATAACGGAGCGATCGTCGTTAGTCAATAAACGGTTCCTGACACGAATGGCACTGCCGGGGATTTCGTTGTTTTTCGCGCAGCGTTGACGGCCGCAGCCCGCTGCGGTTAGATTTTTGATTGATTTTTGCCGAAGCGTGGCGACAGGGATTGTGGCGAAACCTTTCCCTGGGTTATGCCTCGCTACGGCGCGACCTTCTCTGG
>JAJDEH010000445.1 GCA_029259935.1 Planctomycetota bacterium | reverse complement strand
CGCCCCTATCGCTTGCCCTGTCCGCATGCCGCCACCGGCTAGCAGGGCGCTGGAGACGCGCGGCCAATGGTCACGGCCCGCGTTCTTGTTGATTTTGGGCGTACGGCCAAACTCGCCCCAAGCGATCACCGTGACGTCTTTGTCCAGTCCGCGCTGGTGAAGATCTTCGACCAGCGCGGTCAACGCCTTTTCAAAAACGGGGAATTCCTGTTCGGCGTTCTTGAAATTGCTGCCGTGCCAATCCCAAAAACTGTAGTTGATGGTGACTACGCGAGCGCCAGCTTCGACCAATCGCCGGGCCACCAGAAAATTCTGGGGACAACGGGGCGCGCCGTCGCCCTTGGGTTTATTCTCGTCGTCGGTTCCGTACCGCTCGCGAGTGGCGGCGTCTTCCTGGGAAATGTCTAGGGCGTTAAACAGTTCCGGCGATGTGAGAATCCCCATGGCCCGTTCCGAAAAGGTGTCCATGCCTTCCATGCTGCCACTGGCATCACAGTCGCGGCGGAACCTGTCGAACGAACTCAACAAGTTCTTGCGGTCGGATAAACGGTCGGCCGTGATTCCTTGAAGCACGAGATCGCCGCGGCCTGGGCCTTTCGGGCGAAACGACGAATGGCCCAGTCCCAGGAATCCGGCGCTCGGTTCGTTGTACGGTTTGTGTTGCGTCGTATAGCACATGCTGACAAAGGGCGGCGTCCCGGCGTTGACCGGTCCCTGAAAATGACTGACACCCGATCCCAGATGCGGCCAACCGCCGGCCGGCGCGTTACGCTCGACGTGGCCCGTCATGCATTGATACGAATAGTGGGCCCCATTCGCGCCGACCATGGTCCGAATCGGCACCAGTTTGTCCATGGTCTCGGCCATCAGCGGCAGCTTCTCGCTGATCTCGATGCCAGGTACGTTGGTCGCAATCGGAGCAAACGGGCCGCGAATCTCATTCGGCGCATCGACCTTGAGGTCGTACATATCCTGGTGCGGCGGTCCGCCACAGAGATAAATCATGATCACCGATTTGTGGGACTGCCGCTGACCGGCTTGCGCTTCAAGCTGCATCAGTTGTGGCAACGACAACCCGCCCAACGCCATGCCGCCGATCTTCAGCACGTCGCGTCGTGTCACACCGTTGCACAGTTTTTGACGATGGTCCGTCGGTCCGAATATGGATAGCATCGGAAGCTCCAAAATAGTGCCTTGTCGACCAGTCGTCATCGTATCAAAGTTGATTGATCAAACCAACCGCGCGCCGTTTTCACTTTGCTTCGATTGCTGGATGGCTTGCCGGGCGACTGTCTTCGCATTTTGTGGTGCGAGAAAGTCCGGCATGATCTAGCGGGCGATCTCACATGCCGGAAGCACCTCATTCAGCTTTTTTGCTCCCGCCGGCGTTACCTGGGCATCGATCAAGAAAAGAGAAGACAGTCCCGTCAACTTCTTTAGATGCACGATCCCCGCATCCGAGACCTTGGTTCCCGACAGTCCCAACACCTGCAACTCTTGCAGTCCACTCAAATGGGCAAGCCCGCCGTCGTCTGTCCGGGTGTCCGTTAGAAACAGTTTCTTCAGCCTGGACAATCCCTTGAGATGGACCAGTCCCGCGCCGCTTACCTTGGTTTGATGAAGGCTTAATTCTTGCAGTTGGTACAGCGCCGCCAAATGCGCCAAATCGTCATCGGTGGTCTTGGTCTCCTGCAGATTGACCTCGATCACATGGCCGCGTTCGTCAAGTTGAATTCGTGCGCCCAGCTTTTTCAGTTGGTCGATGGCCTGTTGCCGACGATGTTGCTGGCGTTCTCGCGTTCGCGTTAGCCGCCGCTGCATCTCCTCGCCTCGCCACTTTAGAAATTCCTGTTCCACCAGTTTTCGCTGTTCTGGTTTCGGCTGCGTCGCGGGAGGGATGGTGATTTGGCCGAACGTAATGCCCTCGTTCTGACGATCGACCGCGGTGATTTTGCCACCGTCCACCACCAACGTGACGCCCACGTTCGCCTCGATCACGGGAACACCGTTTTCCTGTCCGCGGCTCAAGACGGTTTTATCTTGAGCTTCCGACCGCGAGCCGAACGAAGGAATGATCAAATACCGAGCGCCGTCCAGCACTGGGATGCGGGCCAGTTGCGGGTTCCAGCGATCGTTGCAGATCAGTAACCCGCAACGTCCGTAAGGCGTGTCGAATGCGCGGCTGGCCGTCCCCAGTCGGTTGAACCACCAAGCAGGATCGTAGCCTTCGGCAAACTGCATTTTGTGATACTTGCCGCGAATGCGTCCTTCGTGGTCGATGAACACCGCGCAATTGAAGACGTCGTCTCCAATCCGCTCGGCGAGGCCAAACGCCAGACACATTTCCAGCTCGCGGGCCAGTTTTTGAAATCGTTGGATGAGCGGGTCGTCGATCGAGATCGCCACCTCGTTCATCCTTTCCTCGGCCGCGCTGCCCGCGATAATCTCGTTCACGACATAGCCATCGAGTGCCCCTTCCGGTGCCACGGCGATTTTCGCATGGCCTTTCTTCGCCAAGCGAAACGCGCGCTCCAGACGATCGGCGTTACCGGGCAGATCAAATTTTTTGGGAACAAAGGAAACTGCGGCAACGCGCACGGAGACGCCCTTGGCTTCCTCGGCAGGCGGAGCCGCGGCAGCGAAAGAGACGGAAATGATTGACCAGATGACGATTGACCAGGTGACAATGGGCAGGGGCCGGCCTATTCGCATGAGCTTGCTCCTTTTGTTCCGAGGCCGCCCAGCCACCCGCTGGCTGAACGCGATTGAATACCAACATGACGCTCAAGTCTCTACGCCAGAATCGTCCAAAGATCCATGCAGATCAAGTAGCGAAAGCCGGCGACCCTGCCAACCGACTTGGTCAAGCCACAGCGCTACTGGCACGTTCAAGTGCGGAGAACCACCAAATTGAGCCTGCCATACACCAAAAATGGCCGAGCTGATTTAGGCGCATGATCGGGTTTGTTGGGGTTTGGCCCGGCGCTTGCGATGTCGAAATCCGTCGTATCGGGCCCGACGCCGAGCCTAGAATTGGTTGCGATCCTGCGTTTCGCTGAGGTCGTCCACCACAACTGAAGCAACGGCTCCAGGTGTTCGTCACGCCAGAACTTTACGGTTCCTTTCACCCGCGTTTGATCAGGTTCTGGTCGTGACGCTCGGCTTCCGTGGCCAATGAATGAAAAGAGTGGATGGAACGGCAGCCCTATCGCGGATGTAATGGCCCAGACGGGAGATCCGTTTCAGAACGACAGCCACGTGAACTAAAAAATCCAAGATGACGCGTCTTGGGAAAAAGAGACGGCTGAGTTTAGCGACAAGATGAACAGGATTGACAAGATATGCGGCCGTTCCTGGTGCGTACTCATCCCGTCCATCTTGTTCATCCTGTCTCAAGAAAGGAAAGGAAAAGGGATGTAATGACCCAATCACCCAGCCGGGAGATGGAAAAGTCTTTTTTCCAAGCTCTTCGTCTAGGCGAAGGCTTTGTGGCTCGGCGTGATCCCGTGCAGCCAATGCCCAAGTGCAACCAAATTATGGGTGGCCCGGCTGGCCCTTTTCGGGAGTCGGCGACCAGACCGCGTCAGTTTCGCAGCACTCGAAATTCGGAAACACCGCTTTTTTCGCTAGGGTCGTACAATTGTCTTCTGAACGGTGGAGCGATCAGCGCATCATCGGGGTCATCGACTATCACTTGGAGTTCCTTCAGGCCTCCTATTGTCGAAAGGTCCGAAATGGCGGTACTGCTCAAATCCAGCGCTCGCAACTCGCTCAGGTGAACGAGTGGATGAAGATCAACAATTGCTGTACCGCTCAAGTCCAATACTTGGAGCCCACTCAGATCCGCGAGCGCTGAAATATCCGCAACTGCAGTGTCGCGCAATTTCAGAACACGCAAGACGTCCAAACGACTAAGTGAGCCGATGTCTTCCACACCGCTCCCGCTTAAACTCAACACTTCGATACTGCTCAAGTTTTTCAGCGGCGAGACGTCCACAACTTTGGTGCCACTCAAGTTTAGCACACGCAGGCCGTTCAACTTTTCGAGTGCTGATACGTCCGTGACGGGCGTGTCCTCCAAGAAGAGTTTGTGCAAACTCCTCAAATCAGATAACCCAGACAGATCGACGACACGAGTCTTGCCTAAGTTTATGTATTGCAGACCAACTAGCCCCGCTAACGGCGAAACATCGGACACGTTTGTCCTGAAAAGGATGAGGGATTGTAAAGCGCGCATCGCTTTCAGTGGAGTGATGTCCGATACTTGCGTGTCGCCGACATAAAAAGTGTGCAACTGATTGAGATTGGCCAACGGTGAGAGGTCGGAAACGGGCGTGCTGCCGCAACTTAAATGCTCCAGTTGTCGTAGTCGAGCAAGAGGAGCCAAGTCCTCGACGCCCGTACCGCTAATCTTCAAGGTTTGTAACCCGCTTAATTCTGACAGGGGCGACAGATCTGCGACGGAGGATCTGTGCAAGTTCAGAGTCTTCAGGCCTGCTAGCTTTGACAAAGGAGTCAGGTTGAGTACCGCGGTTCGCTCCAAATTGAGCGTCCTCAGTTGCGGCAAATCCTCGAGCGGAGAAATGTCGGTTACCAATGTCTTTCGCAGACAGAGCGTTTCAAGTTGCGGTAGTTTCGCTAGCGGCGAGATGTCAGAAACGGGTGTGCCGGTCAAATCGAGTAATCTCAACTGCTTCAAGTTGGACAGCGCACTGGACAACGCAGACAGATCCGACACGTGGGCATGCATCAGATAAAATGACTCCAGATTGGACATTTTAGATAGAGTTTCCCAGTCCTTGGATCGCTCCAGGCCAGCGGAATGGTCTTGATTTACGCGAACGCTCTCCACGGCTCTGAACAAATCCGGCCCGAAGAGCGCGTGATGCCAGCGGTATTCAAATCGCATGTCGAATGCATAGCGATATTCCATCGCTTCGATGACATTGCACTGATTCGTGTATTGCTGCCACCGAAGCCCCGAAAAGATCGCCGCTGATACGAATGCAAGCAGAGCAACGAATGCCAATATTCGGGTTTTCGGACTTAGTCGCATTTGGAAGCACGTTTCTAAAAAGCGTTTGCCCATCTCGCCGCGGTCGGCGGCAACGATTGAAAACAGCCACGCATAGTTTAGGCAACCGGACTGCATGCTTAAACGAGAGTCCAAGAGATCTGCTCGGCAAGCAAAGAGCGGGTGTGGCACGCGAGGGTGGATGGAACGGCAGGGCTTTTGCGGATGAAATGGCCCAATCACCCAGCCGAGAGATGTAAAAACCATTCTGCCTTCCATCATCTGCCAACGTCTGCAACTAGGCGAAGGTTTTGTGGCTCGGCGTGATCCCGTACAGCCAATACGCAAGTGCAACCATATTATGGGGGGCCGTTTCGACCTCATGAACACAACCGTCAACATGCACGCCGTACAGCCAGTACTGGTCGTGACGCTCGGCTTCCGTGGCCAAACTGATGGCTCGGGTGGGTCGTTTGCATGAAGTCGGTGGTTGCTTTCCGCGGTACAGGGTTGACCCCCTCTAGCTCCCCCTTGGCAAGGGGGAGAACTGGAGAAAGCTAATCGCTAACAGCTAACAGCTAACAGCCAATCCAACTTCACGTTCTTTAAAATCCCAGCAAGTGCTGCAACGTGACGGGCAGGTGGCGCTTCGCCAGCGTCTTACGATTGCGGACATGCTCGCGAGGGATGTTTTCGTCGACGATGATCTTCAGCGAAACCTGTGTCTTGTTGCCGGCGCGGTCTCGAATCGTGAAGTTCAACGTGATGAACTTGGTACCGTCCTCCATGGTTTCCAGCGGCAGTTTGTCCAGGTTTTTGAACCGTTTGCTGAATCTCTTCGTGCCGAAGCTGTCGTCTTGCATCACGCCCTTGATTCTGATTCCTTTCTTCAAATCCGCGGGGTTGATGCCCAGCAGCGTCGTCTTCAACGTGAACTCGGGCGGCTGGATGTCGCCGAACACGAGGAAGGTCCGCTTTACGCCGTTCACGTCGCGGGTCAGCAAGTTCCAGCCTTCGCGAAGGTCGACGCGTTGCGGATCTCGGACGGTCTTGCCCGTGATGGGATCCTTGTAACGCAATTGGTAATCGTCCAGTTGGTTGGTAAACGTCCTGCTGCGCATGCGGATGTTGGCCTGGTATTGCGTACGCGTGCCGATCAGTGCATTGATGCTGGGATCGGTGAACGCATCGGCGGGCGCGACCGCACCGCCAAGCGCCAGGCCATATTCGCTCCACAATTCGGCGTTGGTCTTGCCCACCAGTTCGTCGGGCACATAGTCGGCCGCGCTGCCGGACTTGAAGGGTACGAATCCGGCGGCTTGCTCGAAGTAGTACAGTTGCAAGCCGTTATAGCGCACCGTGCCCAGGCGAATGATATCGGGGCTGAACAGCTTGCGAATGTCATGATCTTTCACTCGCAGTTGGGCATTGAGAAAGATGTCGTGCTGTGGGCGGCCACGACGTTGCTTCTCGGTCAGCGTTCCGAACGTGATGTCACCGTTAATGTCGATCACGCGGCTGCGCGAGCCGGTGGTCGAAATCTTGATGCCGATGCGGTTATTGAAGGTTCCGCCATCCACAATGTTATGCCCCTTGGTGGGCATGTGAATGCCGACATCAAATCCCTGAATGTCGACGTTGACGTAGTGGATGTTGCGGGTCACGTTGTTGCCACTGATCGCCGTGCCCGACACGCGCCGCAGGTTGCCGATCAGCCGCACATTCTCTAGTCGCAGGTTATTGGTGTAAGCCGTCCGCACCGCGCGGCGGTTGCTCCATGCCGTCAGGCCGACGACTTCGCTTTGGACTCCATGCTTGGCGTTCAATTGATGGAACTTGGTTTCGAAACCGACTCCATTGGCGAACGACACATTGTTATAGAAACGGATGGGGACCGAGCCCACGTCGATCGTTTCCTTGCCGTTATCGATTGCCGGGTCCCACAGGTTATCGGTGTCAAACCGCCGCTTGCCGAGTCCGGCTTCCACCAGGCCGCGCGTGAAGTAAATGAACCCGGCGCCGCGATGTCCGGCCGCCACGTTGTTCGAGACGATGATACCGCCGCCCTGGAACCAGAAACCGTCGCCTTGATGGGCAAAGTCTTGCACGTCCTTGCGGGATTCCATGCCGTCACGGGAACCCAGCGAACGAATGGCGATGTTGTGAATGAACGACCCGGTTTCGTCTCCAGCTTCGGTGACAAACGCCGCGCCTTCGACGTGGAACACGACGTTGTCTTCCACGCGGACACTGCTGCTGTGATTGACGATGCCCCAGCCCGGACTATCGACGACGGCGCTGCCAATCATTTCGGCCTGATGTCCTATCGTGCCGGTGCGATGAAAGTGAACGGCGTAACGGCCGCGCGGATTGAGCCCGGTATCATCCACCACGTTGCCGTGATCATCGAATTCGGGATCTTCCAGCGGAGTGCGTTTGTCGGTGCGACCCAGTCCATAAAATCCCGCGTAATTCACCGATACATCGTCCGAATGCATGAACATCACATGACCGCGTCGCGACACCACATCCACGACCTCGGATTCAAACACCGCGTTGCGGCTCACGTTGGCTACATAAGGTGAGAGGCCGGCCGCGGGAACGGTGTGGTGATACTTGAGCGGATCGACGGTCACGACGTTCCCGTCCATCGCCAGGATCGCCAGTTCCTCGTCTTGGTTTCGCGAAGCGTTGGTTCCGGTGAGGACCAGGCGATCGCCCACTTCCCAGTTTTCAGGGACTTCGGTGAGTACAAGTTCCGTGTCTCCCCGGCGCGGGGCGCGGGC
>JAJDEH010000444.1 GCA_029259935.1 Planctomycetota bacterium | reverse complement strand
AGTGGTACATGCCGACTTCCGTCTCGTCAATCAATTCCTGTCGCGGAATACGAGCCATCTGCCGCTCCTGTTATTCATCGATTTCGCCAAATACTAACAGAGTTTCCGGCGGAGTGCAAACAAAATATGGGTGGCCCTTTTTGACCCTGGGTTAGGTATGGCGATGATGTCTATGCGATTGCCCGGCGTGCAGACGAAGTTGCACCGGTTTTGGCCAAGTGTGCGAAAAACTGTGGTAACCCCAACATGATTTGCTTCCTCGCGGGAACTCCGGTCATGCTGGCGGGCGAGGAAGCGAGTGACGACGCCACCGAGCTTGCGGGCTTTGGTGACCTCCTCTCTCTTCCAGTCCTGCTTGTCGGCGCGGGCTTTTTAGGTGCCCAACTGATTCGGTGGAAGAAGGACGAGGACGACGATAATGAATCGTCGCGAGAGGATTCGGGAGGCCGCCAATTCGACAGCGGAGACGATCCTTTAATGGGGATGGATGACGATCTGGATCTCAATTATTACTTGGCGGAAAAGGGCATCGTGATCGACCGGCTGCCCAAACGCAATGAAAACAGGAGGGTGTCCTATGCCTACTAAAGATACCAGTGCTCAACTGCTTGATCGTCCCCGGTGCGCTCAGGCTTCTCAAGGTTGTCCGGATTCCAAGTCTAGTACCTCGCGTCGCCGGCGTACTAGTCGGGCCGTTTCGTGGCGCAACACACTCTCGAAATTCTGGCTGTTCGGATGCATTGGACTAGCCGCCGTTTTCGCTTGGCAGGGTCCTGAAACCCAAGAGTCGACGACAAGCGGAACAGCAGCACAGCAACAAACCGACGCTGTTGACGTTCGTCAGGCTCGTCATCTGCCGCCCTCCAAACCACGCTTTGCGAATATCGAAGAAATTCGAGTCGGCCAGCGCGTGTGGGCGGACAACCCAGACGTCGATTCACCGGAAGAAACGGCCGTCGATCCTAGCACATGGAAGCTCGTCAGAATGTGCGCCGAGACAGTGTGGGAAGACAGCACGGTTGACGACATCAACGTCGAAACGATTGTGCCGCCAGAGTGGATTGAATTGTTCGACACGCGGGTCGGTGCCTCCGTTCCCATCCCACTCGATCTCCAGGAAATGGGATTGCCCGAAGATCTCCTGGCCAAGGTTTTGGCGATCGAACGCTGTCCACCCATCGAAGACGGACGCGGGCGAGTCGTGTTGACTACAGTCAACCATCTCAATCGAGATGTTTACGAACTCACCGTTGAAGACGAGCGGTCCCAAGCGGTCACCACGCGACCAACTGGATTCCACAAATTCTATCGCAAAGACGACCAAGCGTGGGTTTCCACCAAGGACCTAAGAGCTGGGGATCGCCTGCGCGACTCTCGAGAGCGACCAGTCAGGGTCGTATCTGCTAGACGCCTCCCTGGAACCCACCGTGTCTACAACATGACGGTGGAAGGAGAACACGTTTACCACGTAACTGGCCTGGGGTTGCTTACCCACAACATGGATTGCAGCAGAGTCGGGACGCTTGTTGATGAGCTTGGATTAGATCCTAGCCTCGCTCCAGCTATTAAAGCATTTTTGGAAGCACCTGAGGCTCCCGGCCTGCCGAAAGATCTGCTGTTGGGACTACATCAAAGAAGGTTGACCGACTTCGCCAGGAAGGCGCTCAAGGCGGGTACGGGCGACTACCACACTATTGGAAAGTTCTCCTTTAAGGGTAAGCTAAGAGCGCTGAGATGGGACCAAAAGATGGTTCTTGCAATGGAGAGGGTCGATGTGATCCGATGGCGAAAGACTCCCGATCTCGATGTTTCAAGAATGAACCCAATATTCACTGGAGAGCATGGCAACTTTGCTGACTTTGAGCTTTTTACACTCTTTTCTCGTGAAAGATTCATGGAAAAGCTGGTTCCCGGCTTCAACCCGTTTAAATAGATTCAGATGCACGACGACCAATGGTAGTGTTAAGATCTGGGATTGAGATAACTCAAGAACTTGCAGATGCTTTCCTAAGGGGCGAAGTGGCTGTCGTGTGGGAAACCCATCAACACGTTCCCCATCCGGACATGGAAGAGCAGCAGTGTTCCGTAGTACCGGTCAAGATTAACGCACATGAGTTGCCACAAGAACGAATCGCTTACTACTTGGTCACAAACTTTGATGATGACGATGGGAATGCGCAGGAACTTTTTGCTGTAATGGATTCTTCGGCATTCGTCGAAGCGGGGCGGATTGAGTACTCAAGTTCTGAGCAACGGACAGCTGTCGTTGAGACAAGGGAGGAAGCTGAGAAGATGGTGTTGAATGTCCTCCGTCAATTCTTCCGAGACGAAGATCAACCGTCGCGCCCGGGGTGATCAGTTGAGGTGGCCCAGTTTTCCCGGACACGGTAACACCTCAAATTTTGCCTCGTCAGCAGAATCGGTGGGTGAGAATTGGCTCGGGTAGGTCGCCGACCTGAAAGGGATAAAGGGGCCACCGTAAGCGCCGGGATAAACCGGATTGGAGCAGGGAATGCAAGAGTCCTACAGAGAAGGCCTGCGCCGCATCAGTCGCCGCGCCCGCGAATTCGCGCCGGCTGGCGTTCGCCCCACCGGCTGTAGTCAATGCTCTAGCGTTGTCTGATTTTCCACCTCCAGCCTAAATCGCGAGCTTCAGCGGTGTTTGCTCCGTGCACAGCAGCGGTTCGATCACGCGACGCAGAACTCGCCGCAGATCGGTACGACGATTGAAGGAGGTAGGAGGTGCTAGCCGTCTCGTCGAACCTTCATTCGAACTTGTCTTCTCTACTCATTCACATTGTTGACGTTCGAGGAATCGCGCAGTCGGCTTCTTGCAAATTAGCGGTTTCTAATTGCCGCCGGAGGAGTCGCACGGCAACAAATCTGCTAAACTAGATACCTGTTGCTCTCGGGGTACACTCAGTTTAGGGGAAGCCTCATGCCACTCACCGTGAATTGTCCATGCGGTAAGAAATTTCAGGTAAGAGACGAACTCGCTGGGCGGAAGTTTCGCTGCAGTAGATGTCGCGAGATCATTGAGATTCCGGAAGTTGCGGATGGCGGAGTCCCAGTCGACCAAAATTCACCGCGTGCTTCGGTGGATGTTCCAACGCCAAGAGTGGCTGAGACGCGGCGATCCGTTCCGGTCCAGCAACCACTCTCTGTTGGACAGCCAGCGCCTGTAGCGTCATCAGGGATGCCTCATGCGGTGGCGGCGGGAAGTGCCGAGCCGGAGGAAGTTATCGAAGCGGTCGCCGTGGACGCAAGCCCGGTCATTGCGGAACTGATCGAGGCAGAGCCCGTTCCCGAAGGCGCTGACAAGATCAGCCATCAGAAGCCCTATTTGGAAAGTGCAGCGCCAACATCCCCCGGTAAGCGACGTTGGCCGTGGAGATTATTCAAGGTTGGGACTTGGCTGTTCCTTCTGTTCACGGTTGCTCTCATCGTTTGGCGTCTTAACGTCCCACGGCACGTGTATATGGAGGATGCGCCCTATTGGGATGAGAACTACCATCCTCAAGTGCTGAAGACCTTGCTGAACGGTATCTGGCTCACCTTTGTAGGTGTTGGCATGATCTATCTGACCCGACACGCTTGGAATGTAATGAAGTGGCAGCCCTGGACGTGGATGGCCCGCTTGATGTTTGGCGAAGGCGGTCAGAAATTTACATCCTACGCGACCGGCGTGCTTTTCATTTTGATGTTTGGCTTGATGACGATGATCGCCTACGTGGGCCTATTTGTGCCGAGCGAGTTCGTATTGAATTACAGCAAAGACGACCTCAGAAAGGTCTATGAGTCGAACGCACCGATCGCGGCGATGCCAACTCCGCTAAACCGATCCACGGACGACGGAAACTCGGTGCCCATGCTCAGTCCCCGACGCCGCCTGACCCTCGACCTTTCCGGGGAACCGCTGGATGACCTTTTTAGTCCGTATCTTGCCGACCAAAGGATGACGCTTTCTGCCGATGGACGCGAGGTGATCTACGTGGACGATCACGGAAACATTCGTTGGTTTGATCTCGAGACCGGCGAGTTGCGTCGCGAGCTGCCCAGGCCGATCGTGGAGGGCGAACTCGAATGGCATTTAGTCGTGGTCGTCTTCTCTAGCAACCGCCGGTTCGCAGGTCTGCTGTTCAAGACGGAGCGAAATGAACGAGAGTTCGAGTTTTGCGGCTTGGATGAGTCGGGCTCTCGAGAAAAAGTGACACTTCGCGCCGGCTATGCGTCGGCGGCCAGAAGGTCGAGGTCGAGACTCGGTCCATTCACTCAGTGCCCTTTCGGCGAAACGAACGGGGGCAGAGCGAATGGTCCAGCGGCTCAGACAGGAGAACAATGTGGTTTTTTGCGACTTTTCCTGCTACTGGTGGACGCTTCGTTGGTCAAGGCAACAGATGCCTTCCCAGCTCGAAACTCGGAAATTCGCCTTCCGGGTTGAATCGCTCTCCGCTCGCAGGTAACCACATGATGTAAAAGGCTTCAAGCCGGGACGAATTCGATAGGTCATGAGTCACTTGATGAAATCCCTTCTCAAGTTCGAAAATCGGCTCTGTGATCACACGGTTACCAATCCACAAACTTCCTCCGCTTAGGACTCCTGGAGGCTGGACAAAGTAACGGCCGCTCTTGATCGCATGGAAGGTCGCCGGCTGGGCCCTATCATCGCAAGAGTACTTCATTCCCCAGACGTACAAGTCATTATTGTACTTCTGAAAGTGCTGCAAGATCCACATAGCGAGTGGAGTGTGCCGCCATTCATGGAACCGGCGTTCGTAGACGAACAACACGGCTTGTTCTTTCACGATGGCCTGGGGCACTTCCTTCATCAGAACTTCTCCGAATTGCCGCTTGCGAGCAAGATCGAGAAAGGCAAAGCGATGAGCCCTCGGCCGGAATACGTAGGTTGCTGACATGTCATAGACGGGTTCTTCTGGCGCGACGAGTTCTCCGATCATCGCCTGCAACTCAATCTGTCGATGGTTGCCGTGAATCGGTTGCAGACCGATGTGGGCCGCCCAGGCCGCGGCGACCACGATGGTGCCGACCAAACCTCCGCAAACCAGTGCGTGATTCTCGGTGAGTTTCTTCAGTTGCTTCCCAATGGCCACGACCGCTCGCGCCGCAAAGAATATCGAAAGCGCCATGCCGGGCAGCAGACTATATGCGTAAGGAGCTTTTTGCACCGCGAAAGATGCCCAAGAGGAAACAAAAAGCATGATCATCAGCAAGTCACGGCCAAAAACCCTCGACTGGTTCCACGAACGAAATGCCTCAATCGCCGTGAGCAAGCCTCCGCAGGCGGCAAGCCAGCACAACAACCAACTTTCGCGGTAGAACGGATTAAAAAAAACAGTGGGTGAGAAGCCCGGGTAGAACTGCTCGTGATTTGCCGGCCGCTCGTAGAACCCCGCCCAGAACTTCGAGACGTCTCCATGCATCACTACGAGCGCAACCAGCAGCCCGAACCCCACTAAGAAAGTGAACGCGAAAATACCAGCCGACCGCAAAATCTGCGGACGCGATCGGTACCAGTGAACGAGGTCGAGGCCGAAGGCCAGTGAAAAGACGGACCCGTAAAAGATGGCCTTGAGCGAAGTCAGACAGCCGGCGAGCAGGAGCAAGGCTGCTAGTGCGGCAGCCGTTCTGTCGCCAAGACGCTTGGCCGAAAGCACAAGGACCGAGGCAAGGACGAAAAGAATCGCAATGCCGTCCGGCCGGATCTCCGTCTCGTACCACACGAACTTCGGAGTCGTCAGAGCGATAAAAATCGTACTGAGTACCGCCCACTTCGCTGCTTTCCGATCGAAACGTGCCGAGAGGGCGGCTAAGACAACAATGGTCAAGGCCAACCAAATAAGCGTTGCATATCGCAGATAGATCATGGACGCCGGATTATCTCCGCCGATTAAGACGAACGGCGAATACACAATGTCAGTCAAGAACGGTCGGCCGACTGAAAGAACGGAATCCGCGGAGCGAAGGAACTGCCACGCGCGATGGGCGTAGAGGAACTCGTCAAGAGCATAGGCTTTGTTTGCCGCCAAGAAGATCGCATGCCAGGCCAAAATTGCGCACGCGACAACGAGCAATCCCGTCGTAAAGCGTTCGAGCCCGTTACTCTCTTCATTCTTGCTGAACATTGGTCCCTAAAGTCCTTTGCTTTGAAAATTGTTCCGAACGGGCCGGCACCGATTGCGTTTGGCTCGCCGGATGCAATGGCCTCCATTGTTGTCCAGCACCGCGGTGGGAGGATGTTGGGAAGACCTGAAGAATCAGCGTCGACAGGTGCTTTGTATTTCTGCTTCCAATTCTTGGGTGGCTTCATTGCTTGCAAAACATATTCTAGCCTGATTGTCGGAATGGCTGTTGTTGGTGTGCTGCTGTCGCCCACTGTGTTGAGGACGAAAAGAGGCACCCAGATTTTATGCCACGTGGTCGCACGTTCCAACAGAAAGTCTGTATGCGATTCGCTCGGCAGGCAAATGTAGAGGTGAGAAGAGGCACCGGTACTTACGTCGGGGACTAAGCAACTCGACTGTCCGGAATATCGGCACCATCTAAAAAAACCTCAAACGGAGGCGGAGTGGGAAGCCATGCGACGCCGTGTCCATCGTGGACGGAGTTCAACGAATGCCACCCATAGATTGACGCTCGCGGGCGAATCTGCCGACGATGGAGAGGCTGAACAAGCAAGATGGATTAACCGCAGAGAAAGCGACCGTGCTTGTTGAACCTACCTTGCTCTGCAAACCTCGGCGTCCTCCGGGGTGCAAATTAATCCGCGAGAGAAAGATAGGTTTCCAAGGCGAATGGCAATAGACTTATCGGTGGCCCCTAATTTGCCGGAGCGGAGTCGACAAGAATGAACAAATACAGATGCCCTGCCAGGGTTTGCATAAGCTGGCCATTCTCAATGTCCCCGCGCGGCAGCTCAATTTGGATGTCGACAGTTCTTCTGTTCCTGTTCCTTGCTGCTGGTCTTCACGCTGGGCCCCTTGAAGACCAGACACAGCAACTCCTCGCGAAACTGCCACAGGCAACGGACAAAGAAGTCCGGGCAATTATTGAGAAGCTCGCCGAGATAGGACCAGAGGCGCGCGCAGCACTGCCCGTCCTCGTGGACTATCTGGAACGCGGCCGGTTTTACTTCGCAGTTGTCGATGCTTTGAAGTCCATGGGAGGAGAAGCGGTTCAGGCATTGCGGGACGGATTGAGTAGCGACAAGCGCCACGTGCGATACTGGATGCTGCGCGCACTCGGCGACATGCGGCGTGACGCGGAGCCGCTCCTTCACGCCATCCTGCCGTTGACTCACGACAAGGACAAAGAAGTCCGCAGACTGGCTGCCAAGACGTTGGGCAAGCTGAAATTACAGGTGGCGATGGTTACAGTACCCGCACTTGTTGAATTACTCGCACTGGACGATCGCTTTGTTGCCGCATCGGCCGCGGATGCGCTGCGGGACATGGGACCCATTGCAGCGCCGGCCATACCTGCATTGGAACAGGCTGCGTGCCATCACAAGGCTCCCTACGTTCGTTGTCGAAGTCTCTACGCCCTCGTTGCTGTAGACAAAAATGGCGAGGCAGCCGTAAGAGTACTATCCCTTGGCCTTCGTGACACCGGTTCGTACGGTACGTTTCAAATTTCAGTCGATCGCGTTGCTGCCGCGAATGTGACTTTTGTCGCGAGGGAGGCATCTCCGGCAGGCGCAACGCTTTTTGAGATTCTTGAAAGCGACCAGATTCGCCAGAATATCAGGCATTATGAGCAGATCAGCTTCACCTTGGCGGCGTTGGGGAACGTGGATGCCGCTGCTGTGTTTCAACGTGATTTGGCCTACAAATCGGAACGCAAACAAGACCGTTCTCTTACGGAAACTCGCATTCGGGTGTGTGCCGCGGCAGCGTTGGCGCGTCTCCAACCCGACAACAGGGGGGCGATCACCTATTTGCAAAAGGTCCTGGTAGACGATCAGTGGAGCGTTGCACCGGAAGCGGGAGGACCACTGGGGGGGGTGAGGGACCCGCGAATCTTGGCAGCCAATGGGCTTGGACTGCTAGGGAACGACGCCTCCTCTGCTCTCCCGTTGCTCAAACGAGCCATGATTAAGGGCCGCGAGGAGAAGGCCGATCTTGCAGTCAGGGCTGCGTGGGCGATCGCTCGCATCGATCCGAAGGACCGCTCATGTTTGGAAGTTCTGAAAGACGCTCACTTCAAAAACCCCATGTTCGGGGCCGCACGGTTTCATCGAGAAACTCCCGAAACGGTTGCCCGCATCATTGGTGACCGTATGGAGGACTTGGCACCTGCAATTGTCGTAGCTGCCTTTTTGCCGGATGCGAACACTCGAAGGTACTACATTGAAATCCTCGAACGTGCCGGCGATTCCGCAGTGATCACCTTGGTTGAACGAGCATTTCAAGTTATCGAGGAGCCGGAGAAATGGGAGAAATGGGACCTGTATCGTGAGGGGTCATATCGCGCGTTGGACTCCTTGGGTAAGGGAGCGGAACCAGCGGTTGACCACCTAATTGATATGCTCAAGTCGAGCCACCACTTAGCCCGAGCGGAGGCAGCGCGAGTTTTAGGTGTGGTTCGCCGCAAGCCCGACAAGTCAATACCTGCGCTGCGGCGACTGCTGAAAGACGATCGAGTTATCGTCCGAGCCCGGGCGGCAAGATCGCTTGGGCAATTCGGCCATGAAGCGAATCAAACGGTTGACGAGCTGCAGCGCCTTTCCAGCGATGACGAATACGCCTGGGTACGCGATACCGCCACGCAAGCATTAACGGCAATTAACAGAGACTCCCGCCGGAAGGACAAGTGAGAACGATCGTTGTAGACACCGATTCCGCTCGCCTGTTCCGAGCCTTTGATTGACAGGTTTTGTGAGGCAACCGTGGCGGAGTTGGAAGCCATGCGACGCCGTGTCCATCGTGGACAACTCTACGGAAGCGACCCATGGGTAAAGCAACGCGGAACTTGGTGCTCGTGCGATCACGATGAAATTCAACCTGCCGAACATCATTCAGTGGACTGCCCAATAATCATCGAGATACTCTTTTCCGCGGCGTCCCGGACGGCGAAAAACTCGTCATCACGACATTGGAACAGCGCTGGCACAACCTCGAGCGGGCCAACACCCATCGTTCCGAGGAAGCTCGCGGCATCGGCGCGGACGCGGGCATTGAAACGTTTCCGCCGAAACCCGTACAAGACTTGGCTGCCTTCGTTTTTGGTTTGCAGTAGCTCTAGCATCATGGGTAACACCGTCGCCTTGTCGCCGTTGATCTTCCATAGGCTGACAGCCGCCAAGAAGCGTGTTCGCGGATCTTTGGATCGTACTTCACGCTCAAGAACGGGGACTGCGTTGAGTGCTGAGGGACCGAATTCTCCCAGTGCCCGGATTGCATCGTTGGCTGTGTCGTTCCTCACGGCGATAGTGTCGAGAATTGCGTCGGTCACGTTTGGAGATGCTTTGCGTCGATCGGCAAGGAAACGCATCGAGGCGCGAGCAGACCTGGACACTCCGTCATCTTTGTTTTCCCATCGATCAAGGATCTTCAGCAGGTGACGGGAAATTCGCCTGTCCATGGTCTCGTTGCGAATCGCCTGCATGGAAACAATCGTTTCCATGCGGACAACATCATCAACAAGGTTGCTCGAAACGACTCTCTCCAAATAGAAACCGATATCGGGTTGCTCCGTTGCCTTGTAGACGACCGATAACGTCTTAACGTCGTTGACGGTCACATAGTGCAACGGCTTCTTGGCCAACCTTCGCCAGTCCACGGCCAATACTATCCGAGCAGCATATTTCCGAATGTCTTGAACGTCGAGCAGCGATTGAGCTACGATGCCGTGCGAGTAGTCATCGACGGCGGGCTCTCCTAGGAAAATGTCGATCATGAGATCTCGCCCGCGCCCCGACCTCTTTGAAATCGCGCCCAGTGAAGTCAAGATCGCGGACATGTAATTGGAGGCGTTGATACTCTTGGATTGCGAGGCTGCCTCCAAGCATCCGCCGAGAACTTCAACCATCTCGTCACTGTAGGCCGGCAAGTTTCGCAAGGCAAATGCGGCATACGCTCGCACGCTTTCATCGGGGTCATTTTCAACTAAGCCTAAGAGCGTTTTCGATGCCGAACCTGGCAGCTTCATCTCACGGAGTGCATCCACGGCGGTTGAGCGAACGTCGTTGTTTGGATCATGCAGCATCAACAAAAGGGCATCAACCGCGGGTCCGCCGTTCTCTTCAAAGTCGCGAACCGCCAACGCCGCTCTCATCCGTAAACGAGGATCGCTATTTCCAAGCAACTCTATCAAGTCATCCAATCCCAGATCCCGTTTCAACTTGCCACTCAAGCGGTCAACCGCCGACGGCGGTCCCGCCAAGGCAGCCAAGTGTGTCAAAACAACCAACAAAAAGGGGACTGCGAAAACCGACTGTCGGAAAAGTGAGCGGAAGATGAGATCCCACATATCAACTACCACGCGTGATACTGGTATTGGCAAGTCCAGCGAATCGAACACTTATCAGTCTGCGTCGTTCGCCTGGTTTTTTTTCAGGTCAGCTAGGTTCCAGACAACGGCAGTCATGTCTTGTCCCGCGGAAGCTAGAAGTCGTCCATCCGCGGAAAACACGACCGATGTCACCGGGCCTAGATGACCGCGAAAAACATGAACTCCCGTGCCTGATTCGAAGTCCAGCAAGTGGACGCCCCCCTCAGAACCTGCGACCGCTATTAAGTCACCATCCGGCGAGATCGCGAGCAACTGGTCCATTCGTGCGGCGGAAATTGTCGGAATCCATCCTTGAATCGGAATAGCTCTTTCTTTTCGGTCCGAGTCTGTCTCCCAAACGAGAATGCGACCCTCATACGGAATTCCCCCTAGGCCCAGACTCCCTCTCGCCCCCAAGAAGTTATCCTTAATGGATGCTATTTGGTTGCCTGACTTCGAAATTACTGTTCCCCGTCCTAAATATCTTCGACCTTCCTTGCGAGCGGCTAGATCCCAAGTTGTCGTAGCGCGCAGCAGTCTCCTGCTCGGTCCAGGGAAGAATGACAGACCTCCGAAAACGAAAATCTTCTGGGTCAATGTCACTACACTTTGTTTCTTGCGATCAAAGACGGACAAAGGTCTCCCACTGATATCAAATGCAACTGCCGAACCGTCGTCGGACCCGCAAACGTAAGCACTTTCGCGAGCCACTCGCCGATTCCATAATTCTTCGTCACTCAGTGGCGGTGCAATTTTCTGGAAATGCGTCACGTTCCCCATATCCACATCACGTGTCTCTAGCAGGCCAGAGTCGGCAAGCGTCGTTATCTTCCCTCCTGGTTCAAAAATTATCCCATGAACACCTTCCAGATAATGCACAAGCCTACCAGACCGCACATTCCAGATTCGGACGCCGCCAGTATCCTCGACGGCAAGCAAATCGCCTTCAGGAGAAAACCCAAGCTGCCAAATCAGATCGGGCCCCACGGTAAACGGTAGCTCTTTACGGGTCCCCATGTCCCATACGTGAACACAGTAGTCAGTTAATGCGGCTAGGTATCGACCGCCCTTCGAAAACTCCACGGAATTGACAGATGTCGTAGCGCCACTCAGGCTGGCAATTCGTTTCTTTGATTCGAGCGAAACAATTTGCATGCTGATTTCATCGGATGATTGATATGCCAGCCATTTACCATCATGTGAAAATGCCGTGGATGGCCGAAAACCAACTCCTTTGTCTACTTTGATTACATCTTCCGCCGTATCGGCCAAATCCCTAACGGAAACTACACCATCCCCCCAGACCGCTATGCGTTTTCCTGTAGGTGCCACGATACAATTTGGACGATCGAATAGGCTGCTCATGCGTGGTTGATAGCCAATTCCGACGTCGAGCGATTTGACACCAGAGTTAACATTCCAACCATATATGGAATCGTCCAAAACCGTGAGGATGTCCTTTGAATCGCTTGAATAAATGACGCTCCAGATACCACCGTTTTCCTTGCCAACGTCGAATTCCCTGAGGAGTTCCCCCGTGGCGGCATTGGAAATGTGAATCTTCCCACTGGCTGGGCTCGTTGTTGCGATCTTCTTGCCATCCTCGGAAACGCACACACACGGCGGCCCACGGGATCGGTTTCGCGACCTAGAACTTGGCAGTTCATAGAGTGGCTTCTTCGCTGCAATGTCCCAGACGACACACCCACCGGTTTCGACGAAAGAAGCTAATCTGGTTCCTGCCGCAAAAAACAATATTGAGCCGAAATGCTTTCCCGGTAGTTCGCCCACGAATTCACCGCTGGAAAGTTCCCAAATTCCAATGGTCCCACCGAGCCCCCTAGCAGCCAGCAACCTCTCGTCAGAGGAAATGGACATGCGCATCATTTGGCTTCCGGTACGAATCGAGAGCCGGCCGTACCGTTTTACTGCACCAACTGGAAGCGGATGACGATTCAACCGAGCAAGCGCTCCTTCGGTGGACCCACGATCCGGATCCGCTCCGGGTTCAGCGGAGAAACTCGATTCATGGCCGGGCGAAGAGAACGTCAGCCACAGCAACGCCAGCCAGATCCACCATGGATTTCGTGAGCTTCTAAACATATTCAATGTTCCCGTGGGGCTGGTTCGGGGCAATCCGCAAGTTGAGGACGGGGCACGCTATTCTACCGTCAAACCAGATAATCGGTCGATTCTCTCCGCCCAGTTATTCCGTTGCCGGCTCTGTTGCCGTTGAACTAAATCTGGGTCGGCCAATTCAGTCCTGATCTAACCGACCTGTCTCAGTCCGCAGCGCCGATCCATGGACGGTGCCGCTTAGGCCCCTTCAGAGTGGACGCTTGGTTCACATTCGTTCACACTCTCCAAAAGTGGCCTTTTTGCAAAACCAAGACGCGATGTCTAAAATCTGTGAGTGCTTGAACGTGGCTTGAAGAACGCGGCCTCAACTGAGGAGAGTCCAACATGACCCGGCTAAAAAACGACGTCCAATTTTCGTTAGTCCCTGGGATTTCTCGAAGGGTGACCCGCCTGGCCCTGTGGCTGTTGGTTCTTTTGCTGAGCCCGATGCTGGCGGCTCAATGCTTGGCGCAAGACGCAGCCGAAGAGGCGGCCGACGAAGCCGAAGAGGCGGCCGGCGAAGCTGCGCCTCCCCGGGCCGAGAAGAAAAAGCCGACTCGAGAATGGCCCGATACCAAAATCGGCAAACTGATGCACGAACTGCAGGACTTGCAAAACAGTCGGCAAAGCGGACAGCTTGAGTGGGAACGCAAGATGCAGCAGTTGATATTGCTGGGCCCCGATGCCGTTCCGGAATTGATTGCCGCTCTGGACGCGACGCCGATCGACGACCGGCTCATGCTGCGTTCGATTCCGTTCCTGTTGCGCGGGATCGGTGACAAGCGCGCGATCCCGGCGCTGATTCGTGCCATTCCTCGTTGCTACGGAAACGACGGCAGCGACATGGGATACCGTTGCGATGATCCGGAACTGATGAAGTTCATGCAAGAGCACGACAACAGCGATCGGAAAGGTAACCACTATAGCTATGGCCGTCCGGTGAACGAGGTGTATCGCACGTTGGAGCGGTGGACCGGTGTGGCGAACGGCTGGAATCGGCTGGCCTTTGTCAGCGACCGCGAAGGAACCCCTCGGCAGCGACAGCTCAAGCAAAAATTGTTTCAAACCAATGCCACGCGTTGGGCCGGTTGGTGGAACGAACACTGGCGTGACCATGTGGAAGACGCCAAATGGTCGAAAGTCGATCTGCCCGACTTCGAATACGACATGCCGCTGATCCACGAATTGGACCGCGACAAGCCGCTCAAGCGAGTCAGCGGCCGGGGCAACATGATCGCCCAGTCGGTGTACGACGTGAAATCCGGGCGGACATTTTTCGACCTGGACACGGGCCAATGGTCCGGCCTTCCCCAGCGCTTTCGCAAACTCAGCCGCGAAGAGTTGAACACCGCCAAAGCGAAAATCGTCGCCTGGGCGAAAAAGGAGGGCTTTGATCTGATGGGAACGGAAGTCGACCACGGCGGCCAGTCGATTTACGCGCTGGAGGCGATTAATCTCAAGGCGTGGGAAATTCCGATGTCGAATTGGAAGTCGGGCGAGACACGCTCGCCGCAATCGTGGATCGACAAGGGCCGCCCCATCGAAAAACTGATCGCCCACTACGACACTGACAAAAGCGCCTACGACCACGAGAAGACCGGCCTGTTCTTTTACATCACCAGCGAAGACACAGCAGGGCAACTCTATTTGGGCATCGAGGTGAAAGACACGAATCTAACTCCCGGCCTTCCCTCCAGGGGTGACAGCCAGTTGAACCCCAAAGGATTCTGGAAAGGCCGCCGCTTCGGACTGTCGATACTCGGTGAGCCGAAGGAATAGCGGTCAGGTCGATTTCTTGAAGACCGGGAACGCCGGGATTTGTGCGGTCCTGTGAAACGCTGGGGCTGCACGATCTTCAGTAGGGCCGACCCCTTCTAACTCGCCATTGGCAAGGAGGAGAACCGTTACGGCTCTTGGGGAACAGAAAAGAACATCCAGTTGCCGAATTGGTTTGGGTCGGGCGTGAATTTCTTGGTCCACACTTTTTCTTCGTCCAGCCTTAGCTCGACGCCGGAGGCGGTCATGCCGGCAACGGCGTATTTCCAGAGATGGCCTTCGTTTGCATCGGTGTGCAATTCGATCAAGACGACCGCGTCGGGATTGGTTCCGTTCGATGCCAGTCCAAAAATTGCTCCCCGCGTCAAACCGGTTTTCTCGTCGTGATACTGAACGATTGGTTGGGGCAGCAATCGCATTGCTTGTCGGCTCTCGTCGCGAGGGTCGAGCAGCGTTGCACTGAAGCGGCGCGATAGTTTGCGAATCTGCCGTAGTTGCAGTGGGGCGGTGCCAGCCGGTTTCGGGCCATTAGGGATCGCGCGCAACTCGATGCCCGGTTTGGTGGCTTGCCAGTGGCGGCCCGTTTTCCAATCGGCCTGGATTAGATCGGGCGACAACGACGTCAGGCAATAGACCCACAGTGGCGACGTTTCTCGTTGATAATCCTCGATCTTGCACAGCGCCCGCGGCCGGCCGCTTGTTTTCCAAGCCCACAACGTCGCGTCCAGGATGCGGCGCGGCTGGTCGTCGTAGCGAAAGACCGGTTGCGGGATCATCTCGAATTCGCCTTCCGCCTTGTCCGCCGAAAGCGACATGCCTTGCGCGCGTTGCAACATGCGTTCCAGCCGTTGGGCTCGTTCGCTCGGCTGATCACCATGGGGCTCAACCGCGAACAATTCGCGGACCGGCCACGCCACAACCCAAAGACAACCAAGGATAAGAACCAGCCGGCTTAGCGGGTAAATACAATTTGATTGGCCGCGCGGCATCATGTTGATCCTCAAGCGAATTACTGAGTACTACAGCTAACCAAGACATTATGTCTTAAATCTTCCCGAAGACAAGTCCAGCCCATGGTGTGGTGCTTCAACCAAAGTAGGCCACCATGCGGTTTACGAAGGGCGGGCAGAGGCGGTCGGCCCACACAAGCAGCTTTCCGCCCGGTGTAAGGATGACTTCATGGCGGCCTCGGCGGATGGCTCGGACGGTGGCCGACGCGACTCGGGCGGGCTTGTCGGGACCGAGATTTCTCCAGGGCAAGTCGTTCTTGTCGCCCATCGCCTGATCGAAAATTTCGGTGCTGGTCGTGCTGGGGCTAACGATCAGGACGTCGATTTTTTCCGCCACCAGTTCGCAGCGCAGTGCATCGCTAAAGCCGTGCAAAGCAAATTTACTGGCACAGTACTCGGTTTTTTTGGGGACCGAACGATGTCCGAGCACGCTGCTGACGTTGACAATGATGGGCTTGTTACCCTCGCGCAGCAGGGGTCCCGCTGAACGGATCAACTCCAGCGGCGCGAAAAAATTGACTTCCATGATCTTTCGTAGCCGTGATTCGTCCGCTTCGAGAAACGGGCCAATGCCCGAGATCCCCGCGTTGTTGATCAGGATATCTAGGCCGCCAAACTCGGCCTTCATGCAGTCCAGTAGTGCCTGACGGTGAGTTGGCTCGGTAATGTCACCTGGCAATACACGAATCTCACCCGCCAAATCGCGACAGGCGTCGGACAACTGGGCCAGACGGTCTTCGCGCCGAGCGGTGGCCAGAACGCGGGCTCCTTGGCGAACTAGCCGGAGGCAAATTTCACGTCCGATACCACTCGAAGCTCCCGTAACAAGGGTCCTTGATTCAGCGATCTTGCGTCTGGCCATGCGGGTGGCGATTCAATCAAAGGGCGCGCCGGCGGGAAAAACAGCGGCGAAGAATACGAACGGACGAACAGGTCAATGCTGTGCTACAGCGTGGGCTGTTCCGTGCCAAGCGTCAAGCCACGTCGTCGATCGCATCGGATGGGGCCGCGTTTACCGCAGATTCGACGGCGGGCTTGCTGTCTGATTCGCCGTCGGCGTGAGGGCGAATGGTGGTTTGATCGTCATCGCCGATGCGGCCCAGATATTTCTGGGGCAAGCGGCAGTGAATCGTGACGCGGTTGTCGTTGAACCGCTTCGACAACACTTCTCCCTTGGCCGCCAGGTAGGCCATCAACTTGCCGTTCTCCACGCCCGTTTCCACGTCGACATCCAGAAACGTGCGACTGAGCGCGTCGCTGACGGCGAGTGCCAAGCGGTCGAAGCCGGTGCGCGACCGGGCGCTAATTGGAATCGCGTTGGGATAGCGGTTCAGCACCGAATCCAGCCTCGCGGGCGAATCGAGCGCATCGGTCTTGTTCACGACCAGCAGCGTGTCTTTTTCTTGAATTCCGATCTCTTCCAGTACCGTGTAGACGGCGCTGATTTGATCGAAGACGGCTTCATTGCTGACGTCCGCCACATGCAGCAGCAGGTCGGCCTGGCGGGATTCTTCCAGAGTGGCTTTGAAACTGGCGATCAAGCGGTGAGGCAGATCGCGAATGAATCCGACCGTATCGCTTAGCAGTACGGGCCCCCAGCTGGGCAATTGCCAACGCCGCGTGCGGGTATCCAGCGTGGCGAACAACTTGTCTTCCGTCTTGACGTCGGCGTTGGTCAGGGCGTTCATCAACGTACTCTTGCCGGCATTGGTGTAGCCCACCAAAGAAACGGTCATGTGTTCGCGGCGGCCCGAGACTTGCCGTTCCTTGCGTCGCTCGATGACCTTAAGCTCACTCCGCAGGTCATGAATTCGCCTTTCGACCAAACGGCGGTCGACCTCTAATTGCCGTTCACCCGGTCCACGCATACCGACACCGACTTTGACGCGCGCCCCGGAAGCGGCCGCTTGACGCTCCAAGTGAGTCCACATTCGCTTGAGCCGTGGCAGCGAGTACTCCAGTTGAGTCAGCTCGACCGCGAGGCGGGCTTCGTAGGTTTGCGCATGCGTGGCAAAGATATCCAGGATCAACTCGGTGCGATCGAGGACGCGGACGCCCAATGCCTTTTCCAGATTGCGGGTTTGAGCGGGCGCGAGGTCGTTGTCGAAGATGACCAAGTCCGCCTTGGTTTCCTCCAGGAGCGTCTTGAGTTCCTCGACCTTGCCGCGTCCGATGCAGGTCGTTCGGTCGGGTTTATCCCGGCGCTGGGTTAGCCCGCCCACAACCACCGTCCCAGCCGTCGTTGCCAGGCCATCGAGTTCGTCCAGAGGATCCGTATTGAAGAGCTGATCGGGCAAAATGACTCGAGCAAGCACTGCCGTTTCGCTCACGACCGAATTAGCGCGATCTCGTTCTAGCACTAAGTTAGTTCTCCTGGGGATTTCACTATTAATATTGTAGCTGATGACTTTCATGCGGATCGCCCGTGAGTATATTCTCGACCAGAAAAATTGCCAATCGGCCAGTCACAAGCCCTGTCACAGGTTTGACTTAGCCCGTTGCCGCAAGAACCGCCATCTTCCCTGTTTTTCAAGAGACACCAAAACGAATCGGCGGGTTCGGTCAACTTGAAATCGGTGTGGGTGTTGGTCATCATGTCGGCACCCTTGATAAGGAGCAATTGGATGATTCATTCTTACCGCGTCCCCACGATTGGGCTTTTCGCGTTTCTGGTGACGGCGTCTTGCGGAAGCCGCTTCTATGCGGACGAGATTGTTCGGCCAAAAGTTCCGGACGGCCGTCTGCAAATCGAGCTGGTCGCGGCCGACCCCGACATCGTCACCCCAACCGGAATCGCCGTCGACGCGCGGGGCCGCGTGCTGTGTATCGAAAGTCATACGCACTTTCGGCCCGAAGGCTACCAGGGCCCGGCGGCGGATCGAATTCGAATGTACGAGGACACCGATGGCGACTACCGAGCCGACAAGATAACAACGTTCTTCGAAGGCACGACTCACACGATGAATGTCGCCGTGTCTCACGACGGTTCGGTCTTTGTGGCGACCCGTAATGAGATCTTTCGATTACGAGATACCGACGCGGACGGCGCGGCGGATCAGCGTACGCCCATCATCCAACTCGAAACCGAAGGCAACTATCCGCATAACGGGCTGAGCGGTTTTGCGTTCGATTTGTTGGGACACATGTATTTCGGCTTGGGCGAAAACTTGGGAGCGGACTACAAACTGGTCGGAACCGACGGCGCGGAACTGACAGGAGGTGGCGAAGGCGGCAACGTCTATCGGTGCAAACTCGACGGTAGCCAGCTTCAACGGATCGCCACCGGGTTCTGGAATCCGTTTCATGTTTGCGTGGACGTCTTTGGCCGACTGTTTGCCGTCGACAACGATCCCGACTGGCGGCCCCCGTGCCGTTTGTTGCATGTTGTCGCGGGCGGCGATTACGGCTATCGCTACGACTTAGGGCGGCGCGGCATTCATCCATTCACTTCATGGTTCGGCGAGTTTCCGGGCACGCTGGGAATGGTGTCGGGCACGGGCGAAGCGCCTAGCGGAGTGCTCTCTTATGACTCGGACAATTTGCCGCTGGATTATCGGGGAGATTTGTTGGCGACCTCTTGGGGCATGCACGCGATCGAACGATTTCGCTTAGCTCGGAAGGGAGCCAGCTTTGTTTCCACCCCGGAAGCGATTGTCAAAGGTGACCGGAATTTTCGTCCAGTCGGGATCGCGCTCGCGCCCGACGGTTCACTCTATATCAGCGACTGGGTTGACCGATCTTACAAATTGCATGGCAAGGGCCGTATTTGGCGTCTCTCGAAAAAAGGACATGCGGCTCCATCACGGCCCGCCGATGCGAAACTGGCCATCAAGTCGAAGCACCGGCCAACCCGCGAGCGGGCGGCCAGTCAGCTAGTGAAGCAACGTGATGCTGGACTGGAGATTCTGCGAAGCCAGCTTCACGACGAAGATCCTCATGTGCGTGCCACCGCGCTATCCGCCATCATCGTTGTCGGCGGGGCCAAGGATGTTGCCGAGCAAGTGTTGGGCGATGCGTCGAGCGACGTTCGCGAACTGGCGCTTGCTGTGTTGCCTCTGAGGTCGTTCGACTTGGCGGCTTCGATCAAGTCGGCCAAAACCGACGCGGAACGCGCCGCCGCCATTCGCCGCTTGGGTGAGACCGCGAGTCCAGGCGCGATCGAGTTTCCGCTTGAGTTCTTTTCATCGGCGGATCCATTTGTCCAGCAAGCAGCTCGACAGGCGTTGGCTCCGATCACCACGGTCGAACGTCGGTTAGAATTGGCCAGGCATCGCGATGCCGACGTTCGTTTGCACGCCGCGATGGTGCTGCGCGACAACGACGGCGAACTGGGCCGGCAGATCTTGCCTGAATTGCTGAAAGAGTCCGATGCGCGGCATCAGTTGGTCGCCGTTCGCTGGATTGGGGAGGCGAAACTAAAAGATTTTGAGCCACGGTTGCTGGACGGCTTGAACTCGAATGCGACCACGGCGCGCGTCTTTGAAGCCTACTTGGCGGCGATCGAAATGCTGCGTGACACGCCCGGGCAGCAGTTTGAAGATCAACTCAAACGAATCATCACGGACTTGCTGACGGACGACAACACTTCACCCACCGTCTTGGAACTCGGGTTGCGAAAGCTGCGCGGTATCGAAACCCGCAAGTTCGGAGACTCGGATGATTCGGCGATTTCCGTCGAGCGGTTGCAAATGTTCACGAAGCACGATCACGCGGGCGTTCGGCTCGAGGCGGTGCGGTCTCTTCGCGAATCCACGGACTCTCGGCGAATGGCGATCCTGGTCGGCATCGCTCGCGACAGTTCGGCGGCTGTCCAATTGCGTGCCGAGGCGATCGTTGGGCTTTCGCCTACTGGTGAGTCGCGAGAATTGTTGCTGGATCTCGCGGGCGATCTCGATCGGACGTTGCGGGCCGAAGCATTGCGGGCGCTGCGGGGCGAAACGTTTTCCAAAAGCGAAACGAGGCAGTTGCGGGCTGTTGAACGGAAATACTCCGCGTTGAAACCGCTTGTTCATCGACTCACCGATTCCCAATGGAAGCCAACCGGCCGACCGGAGCCCGGCCAGATCGACCGTTGGGTAAATCTTGCCAAGGATGTCGCGGGGCGGAGCGCGGATGTGAGTGCCGGCGAGCGAGTCTTCTTTCATCCCAAGGGGCCGCAATGCGCAGCCTGTCATCAGATCAATGGCCGTGGCGGCACCGTGGGTCCTGATCTGTCGGCCGTGGGCCGATTGTCGCGGCAGCGGCTGTTGGAATCGATCCTATCGCCCAGCCGTGAAATGGCGCCGCGGTTCGTTCCTTGGAACATTGCCAAGGTTGATGGCACGGTATTCTCGGGAATCCTGGTCAGCGAGCGCGGCGAAGAAGAGATCTACGCCGATTCGAAAGGCAAACTGATTTACATTGACCACTCGGACATCGATCAAAGACAGCCCAGCGCCAAATCAATCATGCCGGATCAACTCGTCGACCAGCTTACGGACCAAGAACTGCGCGACTTGCTGACCTACTTACAAGCACAAAAGTAGACGCGTTCTGCTTGACGGCCTAGCCCAACGAACCAGGACCAGGACCAGCTTCGGGCGACGGTGACCAACGATAGGTTTGGCTCATCGCGTCGGCCACGACACCGATGATCTCGCGAATGCTGATCGGCTTTCGATGAGCGGAGTAGGCTTGGGCTTCCAGTGCTTGCTCCTCCAGCAAATCATCCATCCCGGCGGAAAGCAGAATACAGGGCAGGGTCGCGTGGACCTGTTTGATCTCGCGGATCACCTCGATGCCCGTGAAGCGGGGCATGTGCATATCGAGTACGGCCAGATGCACATGCTCTCGTCGCACGATCTCGATCGCTTCGGCGCCATCACCGGCGATCAACGTACGAAATCCGCGCGGCTCGAACACTTCACGCAACGTTTCGCGAAAGGCCCGATCGTCGTCGGTGATCAGTACGGATGGGTGACGCAATACCATTAACCTCTTCCATGTTTGCCTATCTTGTATCAGAACATGAAATCCGGGAATAGTCAAACTTGTTCGAGTTGGGTGTGGGGCCCGAATTCATGGCGAGCTTAACAATCGCCATGATGAAGACTTAGGTCGCGACTTAACTGCAACTATCGGTCCGCCCTTTTCAAAGCCGTGAAAACGGCGGCAGCATGTAGCCATGGGCGTCAGCCCATGGATCAAGGAAAGCCCCACACCTAGCCGCGAAAGCGGCGACAGCAGAACTGGACTTGTTTCACAGTTCTTTGTGCTGTCGCCGCTTTCGCGGCTCGGTTCGTCACAACGGCTATCCGCCGGCTCACGCCGGCGGCTATATGCTGCCGCCGTTTCACGGCTGTTCCTTACGTTGCGTATCTTTGCCGCCAGCCCGCCAAAAAAAGATTGCCGCAAACCGAGTGGGCCCGATTTCGCGTCTGGCCGCGCCACTTAAGATTCAAGTCGAAACATGGCTACCCAGCCCGTCGTTGTTTAGGTGCAGCGCCGCTCTGAGTTAGTCGGCGAATGGTCTCTTGCGGGCTATGTGCTTGAATCCAGTCGTGGGCAAAGTTTCGGGCGCACCGTCGATAGTGATCGTGGTAACGAATCATTTCTCGCACGAGAGCGGGGATTTGCTCATGGCCTGCCGCCGCCAAACCGATCGACCCGAGCGGCCAGTGATCCGCGCCCGTCGGAGGAGCCACGAAGCGGACGGCAAGATTGCCCAGTTGTATTTCATCCTTGTGGTAAGCATTCCGCACGCTCAAGCGCAGGTGGCTCACGGAATCTTGTTGATGAAACATCGCCATCGAGGTGGAGGCCGACGCTTCTGGGCATCCCACGATCCGAGCGGATCGATCCACGAGTTCTCCCTGCTGGTCGAATTGCTCCAGAACAAGCTTCACGTAGGTTCCCGGTGCGGCGGTGGTTGGCCAGACAAAGCCGACCAGCAAGTCGCTGGCTTGGCTTTGCGCGGGTAATTCGATTTCCGGTCCGCTGTCGGTTGCCATGTCGGGTTGGAAGTGAGTGTGCATTACCTCCGCCTTCGACGCGACTTCTTCCAAGTAGTCCAGATTTGGCTTGGCGATCTGTTCCGCGATCCAGCAGCCTGCCGGCACGATGACCGGCACGCCGGCCGTGAGAAATTCCACCAGCGTTCCGCTGCACCGCGCAAAGTATTCGTCCGCGTCAAAATGCAGCAGTCCGATATCGGCTTCCTTGATGAGGGAGGCGTATTTGTCTGGAGCGAGCGGATGCGGTAACCAGGCGATCGGTTCATGCTCAGCGGGGCCGCTGCTGCTGGAGACTTCAGCAATCCGGCTCTCCAGCCCCAGCATGTTTTCGGTACGCCGCTTCTTGTTGGCTTGAAATTCGATACGGGCCTTCCCCGGCTTCAACACGTCCTCCCAAAGTTCGTCGATCAGCCAGCGCAGATGATCGACGCCCTTTTCCCGGCGAACCGCGCCGGCGCTCACGATGCGTAGCGGCTTCGGCGCGGTACAGCGAGTGGCCTGTCCTACGGCGAAGCGTTCGCTCACCGGCCACGGTAGCGTGTCAAACTTGGCGACGTCCAAGCGGCGGAATTGGTTCGCCAGTTGCTCGGTAGTGCAATAAAAATGGAGGCGGTGATGTGGGACCTTGGCTAGTGCGCCGGCCATCCGTCCACGAAGCCGCTTGGCTCGCCGGTCTTGAGCGGGATAATCGGGTTCACGTCCTCGAAAGATGGCAAAGTGAAATTGCAAATGCCACTGGGCAAGTTGGCTCGGCGCGTTCCGTTCGAGAAACCGCACGAGCCCCAGCAGATCCAGATCGGACATGGTGCTGCAAAATACTTGATCGCCTTCCGTAAGTCCGATGTGGCTAAGAAACTCGTCGCAGCCGTCCGCGAATCCGCGCACGCGACTGTTGCGCCGTCGCCATCGCAGTTCGCTGATCGCGGATTTGGTTCGGTCGGCCAAGCCGTCCAACAAGCGATAGCAAGCGGTTCGCCAACTGCCGCCCGATATCGCGGTCTTTCTGCCAATGCCGCAGCCATACGACTTCGGCACTCGGTGAATTACACCTGATGGATACGGAAAGGCTGTGTGAATTTGCCAGCTTTCCGGGAACCGTTCAGTTTCGTGAAAGCGCCGATTCGTCGCCAATACCGGTTGGTATCCAGCCTGTTCGGCAGCGCGAAGAATCTGCATCGCGTATTCAAAGTAGTGGCCGCCGATGTCCACCAGGGAATGTTCTATCAGCACGAATCGGTTCATGCGACATCCGACAGGGTTGCTTCTTCTCTGGCCACCGAACTCGTGGCAGTGAGAAGGCGATCGAGTAGATTCTGGTTCGAACGACGAAAGTCACGCAGCCAATTGGTCCACAGATTCTGGTCAGGTTCCCAACGTTCTTTAACGGCTTGACCAAGCATTTCCGCGGCGCGCTCGACATCCAGGGGCAACCGCAGCGTCAGGCCGGCGGGCAACTCGCTGGCGAACGAAGTCGGTTCGTCGACGGTGGCCACCGCGCGAGCACATGAAATGGACTTCACGAGCGCCCCTTCGATTGTCGCCGACCATTGCGAGGGGACGATCACTAGCGGAGCGGTTGTTACGGCGTCGGCCAAGCCCGTCTCCCATGTCATTTCCTCGAACGACACATTGGCGGGAACATCGCCCATCCACTTTCCATGCCGAGGCTTGCATGGGAAAAGAAACTTCAATTCGGGACAGCGTTTGGCGACTTCGACCGTCCAGCGCGCTCCTTTGCCCGCCACCGGGACTCCGTGAAAAACAACGTCATACGGAGTGCGCTGCGGCGCATCGCCGGAAACTCTGGTCGGCAATCCATCAAAATCGGCCGTCCATAGTCCAACCACTTTGATAATCGGCTCGCCTTGGCAGTGATTGCGAATCAACTCGGCCTGCCGCTGGTTTTGCACCAGGCAACGCACCGTCCCATCGCCTAGCCAGCCATGAAGTTGTTTTAAGAAGTCGGCCGAGTGCGGATCCGAGAACGGCCAGGGACGGCAGTTCATTTCCCGGGCCGCCTGCCAGTGTGCCCCGAGACATCGCGTGCAACTGCCCAGTTCTCCGTCCACGTGGTTATAGGACTGCAAGCAAAAGAAGCTCGAATCCATCACATAGAGCCACGTGGGTTGCCGGCGGTTTTGAATCAACTGTTGGCACCAGCGGCTGCCGGCCGCTTGGGGTTGGACCAGAATCAGCGGGTCGGCTTGGAGGATCTTTTCGTTCTTGACCAAGCCGTTCCACCGTCTCTTATCGCGCAGCACGCCGACTACCTTCAACAAACGGCCCTTGCGCAAAAACTCTCGGGGCGATTTCCAATGCTGGCGACTGATGACGCTCACTTCGCCCGGCGCTCGCCGTGCCGCTTCTTGGACAAGATTCGACATCAGCCGGCCGACTCCGGTTCCGCCCGGCTTGATTCCGCTCAGGATGATCATGGATCGTCTGGGCCTCTCGCTAGGCTGCGGGATGGAGTGCGGAATGTTCGTGAAACGCGGCGATCGTGGCACTGATTCCGCGGGCCAGGGATGTCTTGGGACGCCACGAGGTCTGTTCCAAGATGCGCCGGCTGCTGCCGACGATAAACATCGACTCATCCGCGCGATACGGCTTTGCACGCCAAAGCAACAGATCGGGCGACGCATTGAGCTGCCGAGCGATCTCAAGAACCATTTCGCGGACCGACGTGAGAATTGCCGAGCAAACATTGAGCGTGTCAGGTTCGGTGCCGGCGGGCAATTCCGCCGCGCATACCAGTGCGTCGACCACGTCGTCAACGAATAAGAAGTCTCGTTGCTGCTCGCCACCGGTTAGTTCGACCGGCTGGCCGCGCGACAACTGCCGAATCAGATAGGCGGTGAGCCGTTGGGACGCTTCGCCCGGTCCATAGACGCCAAATAGTCGAAGATTGCAAAACGGCACGCCATTTTGAATTGAGAGGGCTCGGCCGCAGAGGAACGCGGCGGCTTTCGATGCCCCGTAAACGGAGTTCGGCAACAGCGGCGAATCTTCCGTCAACGGCGTCGACTCGGATGGCCCGTATTCAGAGCAACTTCCCGTATAGATGAACTTTTTCAGCGGCCATTGCGATACGGCTCGCAGTAAGCCAGTCATCAGGGAAACATTGCGATCGATCGTCGCCTCTGGCTGATCTTTTCCCGGCAACACACCGGCCGCCGCCAAATGGAACACGACGTCTGCCGACATGGACGAAAAGGTTTTGGAATGCTGAAGCCAATCCGGCGACTCGGCAATCACCAGCCGTGTTCCGGCCAATGCACCATGTTGCTCTTGCGAAGTGGGCTCGCGCCGCAACAGGCAGGTAACGTCCATGCCGAGATCCACCAATCGCCGCACCAAGTGCGCGCCAATGAAGCCCGTGGCTCCCGTGACCAGTGCGGAGGAAAAGGCCGTCATGCTGCTTCCTTTTGCTCCGGCCCGCTGACCTGCGACTGAAATTCAAGCCACTGCATGTAGTTTTGGATTTGGCCGCGAGTGATCGCTTCGGCAGTTATCGTTTCCTCGTGTACCTGCTTGTACCAGGCCGTGGTCATCCCCAGCGCTTCATCAACGGAAAGAATCGGCCGCCAACTCAGCTCGGTTTGCGCTTTCGTGCAGTCCAGCGCCAGGTGCGTCGTTTCGTGAGGCGGGACGTTGCTGGCGGGCGGCGTCCTAACCTGTCCCTCACCCCAGGCGTCGACCAGTTTGCTGGCCACTTCAAGGACCGTGATATGGGCATCCTCGCGCGGTCCAAAATTCCAAGCGCCGCTGAACGCCGACGGGTCGTCACACAGGCGTTGGGCAAGTGTTAGATAGCCGCAGAGTGGTTCCAGCACGAATTGCCAAGGCCGGACCGCCTCTGGATATCTGAGTTGAATCGCTTCACCGGCGGAAATCGCTCGCACGAAATCGGGGATCAGCCGATCGGCCGCGAAATCGCCGCCGCCGATCACGTTGCCCGCTCGGGCGCTGGCGATGCCGAGATGTTTGTCGACGTAGTACGAGTTTCGGAAAGCATCGGTGACCAGTTCGGAGCAAGCCTTGCTCGCGCTGTAGGGATCAAACCCACCCAATCGGTCGTCTTCCCGATAGCCCGCGGCCCGTTCTTGATTCTGATAACACTTGTCGGTTGTCACGTTGACCACCGCGCGGACCGACCGGCAACGATGCGCGGCATCCAGTACATTCGCGGTTCCCACCACGTTCGTCGAAATGGTGTGGAGCGGTTCGTGATAGGACCGACGAACGAGCGCTTGGGCGGCCAGATGCAGTACGATTTCCGGCTGGTGCCGCTCGAACACCGACTCGACCGCCGCCGCGTCGCGGACATCGCCTTCAATGTGCCGCGCCTGGCTGGCAACGTTGGCAGCCTCAAACAAGAAGCTCTCTTCGCCCGCCAGTGAATATCCAACCACGTTGGCACCCATCTGGTTCAGCCAGGTGGTCAGCCAGCAGCCCTTGAAGCCGGTGTGCCCGGTGACGAGTACGGTTTTGCCAGAGTAAAAATCGACGAGTTTGGTCACTGTTTTATCCGTGTGTCTTGTTCATCCGTGTGTCTTGAATGCTGTTTGCGTTGTACTAGGCGATCGCTCGCAGCACGGGCCGTTGTTCGGTTGGTTCCATCTTCCAGGGTGCTTCGCCGCTTTCCCACAATGCCTCAAGCTGCTGTTTCTCGCGCATCGTATCCATCGGTTGCCAGAAGCCGTAATGCCGATAGGCCATCAACTGTCCGTCGGCGGCCAGCGCTTCCAGCGGGTCGACCTCCAGCACGGTTTGGTCGTCTTGCAGGTAATCGAAGATGCCCTGCTCGAACACAAAGAATCCACCGTTGATCCAGCCGCCGCCCGCTTGCGGTTTTTCGCGAAACTTGGCGACCCGATCGTCGTCCAGTTCCAATCCGCCGAATCGAGCCGGCGGTCGCACCGCCGTGACGGTGGCCAGTTTGCCGTGTTGTTTGTGGAAGGCGACCAGCGCTTGAATGTCGATATCGCCGACGCCGTCGCCGTAGGTAACCATGAACGTGTCATCGCCGGTAAATTCGCGTAACCGCCGCACTCGTCCACCGGTCATGGTATTCAAACCGGTATCAACAATCGCCACTCGCCAATCGGGAGATTCACTATTGATCGGCGACCGCTCGCCGGTTCGAAAATCGATCATCCAGTCCTTGGTATAGACGTGCATATTGTGGAAGTACGACTTGATGACCTCGGCCCGATAGCCGCAGGCCACCAAAAAATCCTTGTGACCGTGAGCGGAATAGATCCCCATGATGTGGCACAGAATCGGTTGCCCGCCGATTTCCACCATCGGCTTGGGACGCAAGGTCGTTTCTTCTGTCAACCTAGTACCAAAGCCGCCTGCCAACAAAATGGTTTGCATCGTTGTTTCCTCGCCCCTGATCCTCTTGGGCAGTCATTTGTGTTGTTCGGATATTCGGTCAGGCCGCCGCGGATTTCGCGGCTCGTCCGGCGGCACTCGGTTTCACGCCTTCGATAAACAACGAGTCGGGCTTGCGCACTTGGCCGTCGCACGTATCCAGTTCGTAATCCGCGAATCGTTCGATTCGACTCTCCGTCGCCTCACAGGGCCGAACGCCGGTAAATCCACTTTCGCCAAGGAGTTCGCTCAGCGAAATTTGGTCGTACATCCATCGATGAACCTGGCCCGATTGTCGAAATAAACCTTCACGAAACGCCTCGGCCGCGGCCCGTCCGGCAATCAACGTAACCGCGGCCCGCGCGGCACTCCGCCGCAATTTTGTAATCCAGCGGCTTACCCGCTGAAGAGTCAGTCTCTTCTTTGGTCTCTTCACTCTGGTTGTTTGAGCAAACGGTTCGCCGCCGACCCGCGATTCGATGAACGGCCGATTCAATAGCGCCTGATCATTGGCAAAGCGTTGCATCTCGCCGCCCGACTCGTAGCGCACCATCTGGTCAAGCAATTCGAGATGCATCCATTCGAGGTTGGCGCGTGAGTTCGTACTGCCCGCGAGGACCTTCTCGATTTCAGTTAGATAGGCCCGAGCGATACGCTGCAGATCGGGAACGGCGATCCGAATGACGCCGCCCGGCTTCAGGACGCGAAAACAATCGCTGACAAACCGCCGCGCGTCCGCTGGCGTGAGATGTTCAAGCACGTGCGAGTGATAGACGGCATCCCACGAATCGTCCGCGAAAGGCAAGCCGCGCAGCAGATCATGTTCGACCACGCCGGGGGTTGCGGCGACTAAGTCGACATTGCACCAATCGGGATGGGTCCGTAGGCCGCAGCCAAGATTAAGCAGCTTCATGAGACTCCCACTTGGTTCGGTCCGAGGGCCGAATGAACGGAAGGGGAGTTCTGGCACGAATCGTTCGTGTCATGTCGTGAGTTCCTTCCTTGGTCGCCATGCAGGTGTGCTAGCAGCATGGACTTCTCGCGGCGGCATTCTAACGCCATTCGCTGAAATCGCTGTAGGTCACTTTTGCCGAAAGCGACCCGCGATGCGCACTAACAGCCCCTTGGCACGGAGTTTTTCACTTTTGTGCGGCCGTTCTTCTTCTTCCTTCGGCCTCATCATTCCGTGTTCGATATTCGATGTTCCCGCGCGCATGCGACCCCCTCTAACAGCCCCTTGGCAAGGGGGAGAATAAGAAATTGAATGCAATTGACCCTTTGGATAGCGACTCCTATTATCCGGCCCCTAGGTTCGCCCGCGTCAATCAACGTCATACTCCCCAGGGGTCTACCGATGAAACAGGTCCTTAAAGAACTAAAACGCATCATTCGGCGCGAACCTCCGATGACCAAGGGCACGATCGGCGAGTGGGAAATCGCCACCTTGATCAACCGCCAGGATCCCACCATTTTGGAAATTGGCAGCCATCATGGATGCCATACCTTGCAGTTCTTGAAGCTGTTTCCGCGAGCCAGCATTTATTGCTTCGAGCCCGATCCGCGTGCTCGGCGAATCTTTCGCCAACGAGTCACCAGTTCGCGCGTTCGCTTGTTTGACTTGGCGATCAGCGATACCGACGGCGCGACAGATTTCTTCATGAGCGGCGGGTTGCCGGAGACGTTGGGTGCCGACGAACTGCCCGAGGGCTGGGATGGTTCCGGTTCGATTCATCGGCCGAAGAACCACGCCAAGTACATTCCTTGGTGTACGTTCGACCAGTCGATCAAAGTACAAACCTTGCGGCTGGATTCTTGGTGCGAGCAAAACGGCGTCGAGCAGGTCGACTTCATCTGGGCCGACGTGCAAGGCGCGGAAGGCGAACTGATTCGCGGCGGCACGAAAACGCTGCAGCAAACGAAATACATCTTCACCGAGTACAACAACCACCAGCTTTACGCAGGGCAGATTAACCTGCGCCAGATTCTCAGGGCCCTGCCCGAATTCGAAGTCGTGCACCGCTACCAGGACGATGTCTTGCTGCGGAACAAGGCGCTGGTGGACGAATCGCGCCAGGCGGCGTGAACAACCGACCCCCTACGCCGCGGACGATCGCCGCGCGGGGCTCGTCGCACCGAATCGCTTGCGAAGGCTGCGTGCCCATTTCTGATAAAACGGCCTCTTCCAGCCGTAGACCGAGGCGAAGGTCTGCTGATCGGCTGCCTTGTTCCGCACGATGAATTGGGGATGTTCCAACGTACTCAACGAATCGGTGGGCAGATTCGCGAGCCGGCTCTCGGTGAACTTGGTATGTGTCGCGTCCGCGCCAAAGCCGAGATTGCTGACTAGATTCACGTCCGGCAGAATCGTCAGACCGCTTTGCGTCCAACGAGTGAATTGCCAGGGATAACCCCAGCTCTTGATGCGGCCCTCGAACTGGGCGTCGAAGACCCATCGCCAATAGGCTTCTTCTCTCGAACTGTCGGCGACCGATTGCAGCCCGCCGCGATCGCGAAATTCGGGCCAGCCTTCCATTTCCAAATCGAACTGCGACCACGTACGCCGCCAAGTTGCCCAACCCCAACAATGAGCGTACTTGGAAAAGTAATAGCTGTACGGTGTCACCGATTGGCCGAATTGAAAGTTGTTGCCGCTGATGCCGGAAACCCGATCGTCGTCGGCAAAGCGGTCCAATAGCGCGTCGCAAAAAGTAAAGAACGACAGGTCGGGCAGGCAGTCGTCTTCCAAGATGATCGCTTGTTCGTAGTTCTCGAAAACCCAAGACAAGCCGGTGAACACGCGCCGCTTGCAGCCCAAGTTCGTCTCGGAAAAATCAGTGCGCAGATCGCAAGGCCAATCGACTCGATCGATGATCGAACGCGTTTGGTCCACCAATTGTTCTTCGCCCGCGCGATCCGGCCGAGGACCATCGCCGACCACCAGCAACGTTCGCGGTTTGGCTTGCGCAAGCCGATCGAAGACGCGTGCTGTAACGTCGGGGCGATTGAAGACGACAAAGACAACCGGAGTGTTAACAGGCATCGTGCGGCAAAGCGGGGAGTTGGCGCTGGCGTGCTATCAAGGAATATGGTGGCGGTTTAGCAAAACGGCGCAGTCGCGGCAATATCAACTGATGAGTGCGGACCTTGCAAAAGTCACGCTCAGCGGAAGTGATCCACGGATTTCATGGACGCTCGGCGGGAAACTGACTACGATAGGTCGCAACATGAACGCCTCCCTCGCTGACGCCCCTTCCTAAGACGACCGTTGAATCCCGCCACTTCGCGCCCGCGAACATAAACCTTCAAACGGAGATCCCTTGCCGTGAAACAACCATTGGTTCAATTCGCTCTGTTGCTGGCCATGATGACCGCCAATTCTTCTTGGGGCGCTGATTGGCCCCAATGGCGCGGACCCAATAGAGATGGCATTTCGCCCGAAACCGGATTGCTGAAAAAGTGGACGGAAGAGGGACCACCCCTTGCCTGGAAAATCGATAACGCGGGGGTGGGTTATTCGTCGCTGGCCGTCGCCAACGATCGAGTCTTCACGCAGGGGGACTTGGATGGCGTCGAACATATCCTCTGTTTCAGCGAAAAGGACGGATCGCTGTTGTGGGCCGTTCAGCCCGAACCGGTGGCCAAGGCACTGGCGGCCAAGGTGGCCGAACGATTTGAAGTCATGGACAAGAACCAAGACGGCGTGGTCGATGAATTTGAATCGATTGCGGGCATCGGCCGCTTCTACATCCTTGCGGACGCGGCCACCGAAGGCGACGCGGAAAAAATCGCCGCCGCGCGGGCCGCCGCGTTCATCGCCCATCAAGATCAGGACGGCAACGGCTGGCTCGGATTCGCGGAAGTGCCCCGGCAACTGCAGTCCGATTACTTTCGCCAGGTTGATACCGCCGACAAGATGGCCGACCCCGCGACGTTGGCCGGCGAACGAACCGAGCAAGCTCTCAAGTTGGATGCCGACAAGGACGGGCAGTTGTCGCGCGAGGAAGTCCGCGACACCCTGGTCGGTGCTTTCTTTTCCAACATCGACAAGCGGGCGCAAGGCGAGGACCGAGCCGATATGCAGTTGACGGCCGAGGAGCTCAAGAAGTTTTTCAGCGACCAAATGAAGGGCCGCGACGGCAAGATTCGATTGCCGGAACTGATCCATTACTTTCAGAACGTGCTTCCGGGCCGCGACGGCAAGCTGGCGATTGCCGACCTGAACCGTCATTACGGCGGCTACCGCAACTCGTTCGGCGATGGCCCGCGGGGAACGCCGACCGTGGATGGTGATCGAGTGTATGCCGAAGGGGGCAACGGCGATCTAACCTGCCTGGACGTGGCGACTGGAAAGACGATTTGGCATGTGAACTTGGCTGCGGACCTGGGCGGCGGGCGGCCCGGTTGGGGCTATTCCGAGTCGCCGCTGATCGTGGGCGATCTGATCGTGGTGACTCCGGGCGGCCGCCAAGGCACGATGGCCGCCTTGAATAAAAAGTCGGGCGAAGTCGTGTGGCGATCCACCGAAGTCACCGAAGGCGCGCATTATTCGTCACCCATGTTGGCGCGTTTGGCGGGCACCGAGCAAATCGTGCAGTTCGCGCGGGAAAGCGTGTTCGGCGTTACTTTGGAGGGCGGCAAGTTCTTGTGGAAGTACAGCGGCGCGAACAACGGAACGGCCAACGTCTGTACGCCCGTAATCGACAACGACCACGTGCTGGCCACAAGTTCCTATGGCAAGGGTGCCGGGCTGGTCCACATCTCGGGCGGGGGCGACGCGCCGCAAGCCGAGGAAGTTTACTTTGAAAAGAAGATGGCCGTGCAACACGGCGGCGCGGTCAAGGTCGGTGATTATATTTACGGGTTCGGCAGCGGCTTGGTCTGCATGAATTATCTGACCGGCGAGATCGCCTGGCAGTCGCGTAGCGTGGGCAAGGGATCGCTGAGCTATGCCGACGGGCACCTTTACTGCGTGGGCGAGCGGAATGAAATCGGCCTGGTGGAAGCGAATCCGGAAAAGTACGTCGAGAAAGGCCGCTTCAAAGTGGCCAAGAGCAAACGCGCGTTGTGGCCTCACCCCGTCATTGCCAACGGCCGGCTTTATATCCGCGATCTGGGCGCCTTGACTTGCTACAACATTCGCGGCATGAAATGACGCCTACTTGCGACGAAAGATCAAACAGTAGTTCTCTTTGAAGCCCTCGATCGAGGCTTCCTTGACGAATTCAAAGTTGGCGGATTCGACTTCGCCGCGAAATTCCTTTTTCCCGGCGCGGACATGGTTCAGCAGCCATTCTCGCGACTTGCCCGGAATCCGCTCGAAGTCGATCAGCACCAACTTGCCGCCGGGACGCAGCGCGCGATGGATCGAAGCCAGCGTCGACTTCGGAAATTCGAAGTGATGATAGGTGTCGCAAATGAAGGCGACGTCGACTGATCCTGGCGGCAGTGAAATCGAATCTTGCGGGCAGAGCACGGCGGTGATGTTGTTTAGCCGGTCGGCTTGGGCCCGCGTGTTGATGTGTTCGATCAGCCGTGGGGAAATGTCGACCGCAAAGACCCAGCCTTCCGCTCCGACCTTGGCGGAAAACATGCGCGAGAAAAAACCGGTCCCCGCGCCGATATCCGCGATGCGTGCTCCTTCCGCAAGGCCGACGGCTTTGACCACTTCGTTCCGAGCGGCAAACACCTCACGGCTCTCCACTTCAAAGCGGCCTAGCCATTCGCGGACGTCCAAATCGCCGCTGAGGAATTTTTCGTTGATCCCGGGACGAACGCTTGGCTCTTCGCCGCGAAGTGGCGTCCAGATTAGTAGCGATACAAGCAGCGAACAGGCGACAAGATGAATTCGATTCATGTGAAAGCTCCACGTGAGCGAGGCAGAAGATGGTCGTGATTATCCCTAGGAATGCTTGGGCCGTAATTCATGATACAACGCGTGTTTGAACGCGGCGAGCGTTGACTCGCCGGTACCTTGAGACCCGCTGCCTGAAGAAGCCGAACGCCATACTCGTTAACTTTGCCGGTTCGTGCTGTTAAATGGCTGATAGCGAAGAGCTAACCTTTGCTGGCAATCGAAACCCGAAATCCCGGGCGATCCGCGGGCGGCGTCTCTGCGTAGTAACCCCATCCCCAGCGTAAACGGCGGTTCCCGTCACGTTCGTGATTCGGGTTCGACCATTTATTCGAGCTGCGCTTTTGGCATTTTCGTCACACCCCATTGGTCGGGTGAATGACGAACCAGCCGAGGCGGACCGCGTCGATATCAATCGTGAAGGGTCTCGCTTTTCAAACCAAACTCACTTAGCAGGATGGATTCATGCCAAAGAACAAATGGAGTGACCTCGATATCATCGAAGAGTTGCGTCTGAGGACTTGGGCGCGAGAGAACTATGTCTCGAACGAGCATCGTGACTCGACCTGGCATGGCGTGATTCTGGACGAAATGCAGCGCCGCGATCGCGAGGACGGGAAGAACTTCATTTCCAACCCCGCCGAAGTGATGTCACGGTTGCGCGGCGATGAGACCACGGAAGAACTAACAGGGCCGCGAATTCTCAAAGCTTGACGTGACTCCAGTGCATCGAAGCGGGCCGTTGTTTCGAATGTCGACTTTCGGACGTTGGATTTGCAGGCGGATATGCCGCCTTGTAACCTGCGTTCCGGGGAATTCCCGACTTTCAATGTTGAACTTCGGCAATGGCTGTGAGAGGCTAGAGATATTCAATGGTGCTTTTAGGTGTAAGCATTCTTGACCCGCTCTAGCTCGCCCCAGCAAAAAGGGGGAGCAGCAACCCTCCCTCCTTTGCAAGGAGAGCCGGCTCGATGATCCGAAGACGTGAATTTCTAGGCGCCTTGGCCGGCGGCGTTGCGGGGATGGGCTTGAGTCCGCTCGACAGCGGGAGTTTGGTGCGAGCCGCTCTGGCACCGGCCCGAGTGAACCTTCGCGATGCCAAAGCGACCGAAGATATTTTTGGTTACATCCGTCGCGTCCAAGGGGCCTTCGATCTGAAACTGCAAAAGCAGATTCTGGGAGCGGCCAACGAATTCAAAGAGGGCGATGAAACCGTGGGCGTCGCGGCCGACGACGCAGCTTCTCGCAACCAAGCTCGTCGGTTGTTGGCGAATACCCGCGTCGGCGATGTGGATGCCCATCCTGTTCTCGAAGATCAGCTATTCGGCGTACTGGCGCAAAGCGTGGACGGGCAGGCGGCGGCCAAGACCGCCGGCATGTCGTTCGGCGAGTTGAAGCAGTTTCTGCTCGATCAAGACGAAGCGACCATCAAGTCAGCGATGCCCGGACTGTCCAGCGATGTCATCGGCTGCATCGTGAAGCTGATGAGTAACGAAGAACTCATCGCTGTTGGAGCCAAGCTGTTTAACTCGCTGCCGGGCAGTCAAATCGGGGCCCAGGGCTATCTGGGCGCAAGGCTTCAACCCAACTCGCCGACCGACAACGTCGACGATATTCGTTGGCAAGTCTTCGACGGTTGGTCTTATGCGGTCGGCGACGTATTGCTGGGCACGAATCCTGTTTCTAGCGAAGTGGACTCGGTGGCGGCGGTCGAACGCGCGTTGCAAGACGTGTTGATTACCTTTGGCATCGAAGATCTGATGCCACACTGCGTGCTGTCGCATGTCGATGTCCAGGCCAAGGTGGAACAAACGCACGCGGGCAGCACGGCCTTGTGGTTTCAAAGCCTGGCCGGATGCGACGCGGCCAATGACACCTTTGACATCAGTTCCCAGAAGATGCTCGGATATGCCGCCGAGCGGACCGGCAAATACGGCTTCTACTTTGAAACGGGGCAGGGTGCCGACTTTACCAACGGCCATAGCCACGGCTTCGACATGGTGTTGCACGAGTCGCGCAAATACGGGTTTGCTCGCGCACTGACCCAGCGAGTGGCGTCGGCTCAAGATCGCGCGGGAAGCAGCTTCCGCCCGTGGGTTCACTTGAACGATGTGGCTGGCTTTATTGGCCCGGAGGTTTTCCGAACGCGCCAGCAACTCGTCCGCTGCTGCCTGGAAGACATCGTCATGGGCAAGCTGCACGGCCTGTGCTTGGGGCTCGACGTGTGTTCGACGCTGCACATGGATATCTCACTAGACGATCTCGACTGGTGCCTCGATCAAATCATGCCGGCCAATCCGGCTTACCTCATGGCGCTGCCCACGAAAATCGATCCCATGTTGGGCTATTTGACGACCGGCTTTCAAGACCATGTCCGCCTGCGCGAAAAGTTCGGCTTCAAAGTGAACGACCGAATGTGGAGCTTTTTCCAAACGTTGGGCGTGATCGGCAATGACGGTCGGCCGACCGAACACTTTGGCGATCCGCGGTGGGTGTACCTGAAGTATCGCCGCGCCAAGGGCGACCCGCGAAGCGATGAAGCGATCCTTGACGAAGGTCGCCAGCAACTAAACGAAGTCCGCGGACGAGGTGTGTTCGTCGCCGAAGGATACGGGAAGCGACCTTGGGACTTGGAACCAAAGCTGAAGAAGGACGTTCGCCATATCTATGATGACGCCAAGAAGAGCATTTGGACGGAACTCAATCCGGAGTTCGTGACCACGGTTCCCGACGTGGTTCAATTGCGGACACGGTCCAGCGATCGGGCGGACTACATTCTGCATCCAGCATCGGGCGAACAACTCGACGAAGCTTCGCGCCGCAAGCTGTTGGAAATTCGTTCGCGACGCGCCGAGAAATTCGACGTCCAATTCGTGATATCGGACGGGCTGAATGCCTCGGCGATCATGGACGAAGGACATCTCGCACCGTTTCTAGAACGAGTACGACGGGGGTTGGATCGCGACGGCTATCGGCCCGCTCCAGAGAATCTAGTGGTTTCTTCCGGCCGAGTGCGCGCCGGCTATCGCATTGGCGAGACATTGTTCGCCAACTTAGACGGCCATCGCGCGATTCTTCACATCATTGGAGAACGCCCTGGCACGGGGCATCACACCTTCTCGATCTATATCACCGCGCCGACCGGTTCGGCGTGGGGGCAAGAAGGAAAAGTGGACCACAATATTACCAAGGTGGTGTCCGGCGTCGCGACGACCGCGCTAGCGCCGACGGATGGGGCGGACGCGACGTTGCGAGTGCTTCATTCGCTGGGTTAGCCGCCTTTCGCTCCGTGAGTGGCGGCTACTCTCCAAGGCCTTGGACAAATCGCACGGGTACGTTGATCTCTGAAACAACGGGCCACTTTTCTTCTTGCATGCCGGTTGCCTTGATCTTGAATTCCCAATCGCCAACGAGTGCGCTATCGTCGGCTGTCTGAATAGTAACGACGGCCGTGTTCTGGTCGGCTGGCACGCGCAGCGAGTCGGCCTTGAGCAACCCGGCCAGGTCGCGAGGCACGACCAACTCAATATCGACGGGCCGCGCGAACTTGCGCGAACGAGAGATTTGCAGCGGGACATCAAAGGATTGGCCGGGTCCAACCGTAAGCTCGTCCGCTTGATGGGCGAGTTTCAACAACGCGCCTTCCAAGATCATGGTCACTCGATAGTCCGCGGGAAACGTAACTTGGCGTTTGTGACCTTGTGCATCAGCCACCTCGGTTACACCCATAACCGTCATGCGCGACGTGCGGTCGGTCTCCAGCCACTCAGGCATGAAGCAGGGGTAGAGCGTCCGATCCGCTTCGGGCGGGACGACCAACACCGGACCGCGAATTCCCATTCGGTGACGGCTTTGCTTAGCCGCCATCTGTAGGCGAACTTCACCCAGAAAACCTTCATCCCGACTGATCATGAAGGGCGCCGGATAGGTCGTGCCGCGATGGACCGCCCGCTGGCGGCGGCGATCGACGAGTTGCAATTTCACGGGCGGTTTGATCGTGGTGGTCAGCAAGATGTCGCCGATTTGATTTTCGGCCGGACTGCGCGGGCACAGGTTTCCGCCGGAAACGGCTGTCGCTTTTCGCTCGAACGTCTGCTCGCCAATTTTCGCGGTCCCCACGACCTGGATCATCGTGGCGTGCGCGGCGGCCTGTTCGCCAGCTTCCAATGAGATCTTCAGAACGTTTTTGCCTGCCGGGACTATGAGTTCTGTTGGCGCGGTGAGGTTCTTTGGTAGGCCTTCGAGCCGCAGGCGGATTTCGTCCTTGAAGCCGGCATGCCGCGCTACCTTGACCGTCAACACGGCCTTGCCGCCGATGGGCACGGTGACGCGCTGGTCGGTAGTTAGGGAAAAGCCAGGCTGCCGCCGCTCAAGCGAAAGGCGATAGATCGCGGCCAACGATCCGCTTTGGCCCGCGACGTCTCGAACAACACAGGTGAACGCTCCGTCGGCGGGCGCGGTGAAATCGAGCGCCGCGTCCACCGAATCGGGCAGATCGTCGTTGGTGGTCAGTATTTTTCCAGTGGCATCTTCGATGTCCAGCGCAACGTCAAGCGGCGACCCGAAAGCTCGCGCGTCGATCGCGATCTTCCACACCTCACCCTTGGCGGCATCGAACGTGTAGCGATCGGACTCGGATGGCTCGGACAGGGTGCCAGTGACCGCTCCGGGTGCAAGCAGCTTGCGAGCCGATTTGCCCGCGGAGCCTTCGATCATCGGCGCGGCTTGCTCAATCTGTTCGTCGAGTTCGCTTAGCCCAATCTTGATCGACGCCTCGCCGAGCGCCGTTTTCAACGAATGGATGACGTGGTCCGTCGCATGATCGGGTACGTCGACGGTGGCGGTTATTGATTCCAACGTGCCGCCGGGTTGCGTGAGCCCTGAACCAATGAAGGCCACTTGTTGACGGCCTTTTTGGACCATGGCGGGCAGCGTCGCGACAACGCGCGGTCCCGCCTGGAAAGCCAGCCGGTAAACGAACGCCGGATTACCGCGAAAGTCGACATCGTAGACGGATGCGGTGTAAGACTCGTTGCCTCGCGCGACAAAAGTAGCCTGTATGTCCGAGCCGGCGGTATCCGCGACATCGGCGACAAGCCGGCTTTTGGCGTCGTGAACTTTCACTGCGCCATGAAACTTAGCGCCCAGCCGCCGCGCCATCAGATCCAAAGTGATGAGGCCGTCTCGCTGGGCGGTAAATTCATAGCGGTCCACTTCCGCGATCTTCGCCAACCGCCCGCTGACGGCAATCGGAGTCGTGGGAAGGACCTGCGGTTGCTCGCCCCGGCGCTGTTCGAGTACCTCAGCAAGATGGCTAATGTAAAACACACCCGTGGCGGAACTTCCGTTGGCATTGGCCACTTGCCACTTCACCAGACCAGCGGGCATGTCCGGCGGAACTTCGATTCGTGCCGAGATTTCGCGAGGAATGGGTAACGCGGTGTCGTGACTCTTGGGACCGAACCAAAAAGGCGGTTCGGTCATCAGGAAATCTCCGAGTTCGCCCGACGGCGTCAGCTTCACGCGTGGGTCATGCACGAAAAACTGCATGTCGCTGGTGAAGTCGTATCCGCCAAGCTGCACGTCGGTCGTCGTACCCGCCTTCACCACGGGCGGATAGACGTAGCCTAGTTCGGGCGGCACTTGAGCTTGGGCCGTCGTGGAAAATAACAATGCCACGAGACCCGTCAAGCGAGATGCGATCTTACGATGCTGGTTTTGCATGGTTGGAGTCCAGGCTTCAGCCTGCCTTATTGGCTGGTTCGCGTTTCCGGGGCCGGGCAGCCTAACTAAGGGCTGTCCAACTCAAGCGATCAATTCATCGATCACTTTACCGCCCTTAACGATCGGCACGGGGCGGCCTAGCGGAGTGGTGTAGATCTTGTCGCTGTCAATTCCCATCAAATGGAAAATGGTTCGCAACACGTCTTGAATGCCGTGTGGATGCGTCACCGGATAGCTTGCCGTTCGATCAGAAGCGCCGACGACCGCGCCTCGCTTGACTCCTCCGCCCGCGAAAACGACCGTCTGGCATTGCGACCAGTGGTCGCGGCCGGCGTCTTTGTTGATCCGCGGCGTGCGGCCCATTTCGCCCATCATCACCACCAGCGTTTCATCCAGCAAGCCGCGCTGGTCGAGATCGGTGACCAGCGCGCTGAACGCCTGATCGGTGGGCGGGACGAGAGCCTTTTCGTGTCCCGTGAAGTTGTCGAAGTGCGTGTCCCAACTGCCGTGGTCGATCCCGACAAAGCGGCAACCCGATTCCACCAAGCGCCGCGCAAGCAATGCGCATTGGCCCATCGACGTGTATCCGTAACGCTCGCGTAATTTAACGGATTCCGATTGGACGTCGAAGGCCTGTTTGGCCTCCGGCGAAGTGACCAGCGACAGTGCTTTTTCGTAAAACGTGTTCATGGTGTCGGCGCGGCCGGTGGCCGATCCGCCCGCGCCCAACTTTTCCGCTTCCCTAAGCATCTGCTTTCGCCGCACGAAGCGGCGGTGAGCGATCTCTTTGGGCACGCTGAGGTCGCGCACTTCAAAGTCCGGTTGAACCGGATCGGTCTCGATGGTGAAGGGGGCGTACTTCGCGCCATAAAATCCGGGGCCGCCAGGTCCCAGTGGGTTGGGCATTTCGATATAGGGAGGCACCGAGCCACGGGGGCCCAGTTCGCGCAACACGATCGAACCCAGCGACGGATACAATTCGTTAAACGGAACCGACTTGGCTTGCCCGTCGCCAAAGCTGGGCGGATAGCCGGTCATCACGCGATGGCGGCCCGTTTGATGTCCGCCATCGGTGTGACTGTGACTGCGCAGGATGGTGAACTTATCCGCTACCTTCGCGCATTGCGGCAACAGTTGGCTGATTTGCGTGCCGTTGACGTTGGTGGAAATCGGCTGAAACGGTCCACGGATTTCTAGAGGAGCTTCCGGCTTGAGGTCCCACATGTCGATATGGCTGGGACCGCCTTCCAGAAACAGAAAGATACAGGACTTCGCCTTGGCCGGTTTGGCCGTGGCGGCGGAAGCCTCAAGCTGCAGCAGATGCGGCAGGGTTAGGCCGGCCATCAGGCCCGTGCCTCCGATTCGCAATGCCTGGCGGCGCGAGATGCCGTCACAGTAGCCGTGGTTGCTGTTACCGATTTTAAAACTCAACATGCCGCACCTCTTGTTTTATTGTCGCTGATCGCTCCGCGATCATGGCGTTTCGCTGTTGCTTGGTGTTCTTAGATTCGTTTTTTTGGGATTCGTACTGTTGGGATTCGTTTCGATTTGTTCGCGGAGCGAACAACGACTTTCTTTCACCCGCTAATGATTGTAGACAAACTCTTTCATATTCAGCAGCGTCCACAGGACGTCTTCGGTGGCAATTCCGCGGCCTGCTTGCGCATCCGCGAAGGCGGCTCGCATCAGTTCGTATTCTGCTTCTTTCGGCCGCCGAGAAACTGTCGCTAAATACAATTCTTCGATAATCTCGTCGGTTGACTTGTTCGAGTCGGTAAGCAGCCGCGCACGGCCGTCCCGATGGCGGATCTTGGCGGTCGCTTCGGACGAATTCATAAGGTGCAGTGCTTGAGCAATACTCGGTTCATTACCTCGCTCGCATTCGCAGACCGTGACCCGCGCGGGCCGGCCAAAGATGCGAAAGAAATAAGACGGCATGCCGTTATCCCACACTTGAATTGCCCGATAGCCCAGCGGCCAGCCGTTGAATTGTTCGGGCACGTTCGTGGCCTGGCAGATCGCGTCCAACAACACTTCCGCGGGCAAAGCCTTCCAAGTTGCGTGCGAGAAATGCTGTTCGTCTAGCGCGTTGGAATCGTTCGGGATCGCGCTAAGCTGGTAGACGCGCGAATTCAGCAACGTGCGAGTCAACGCCTTCAGGTCAAAGTCTGATTCCACCAGGTGATCGGCCAATGCATCCAGCAGCGGTTCGTTGGTGGCGGGATTCGTCGCCCGCATGTCATCGATCGGCTCGACCAATCCGCGCCCAAAGTAATGCGACCACAGTCGATTGGCGATCGAACGCGCGAAGAACGAATTCTCACCCGACGCCATCCAGTCGGCCAAGGCTTCGCGGCGATCAAGATAGCGATCAAAGCTGGCGGGCTCGGCGCCCAGTCCGGCGGTCGCCACCGGCTCGTTGGTGCGGGGATGCTTGAGGTCGGTGCCCGGCTTGGCGTAAATCTTTTGGCCGCCGGTCGGCAGTTTCTTGCGGGCCACTCCGCTAAAGAACCCAGCAAACGCAAAGTAATCGGCCTGGCTCCATTTCTCAAATGGATGATGGTGGCACTGGGCGCATTCGATGCGAACACCGAGAAACAGTTGGCTGATCGACCGGCCCATCATTTCCGGTTTGTCGTTCGCTTGATAGAACGCCGCCGGCCCTTCCGTCAACGTATCGCCCCGCGCCGTCACGATCTGGCGGACGAATTCGTCGTAGCGAGTATTGCTGGCGAACTGTCCGCGCAACCAGCGCGTCATGGCCACCGATCCTTGCGGAGTAATCTTGAGCTTGTCGACGCGCAAGATATTCGCCCAACGCATCGCCCAGTAATCGGCGTACTCGTCGCGCTCGAGCAACTGGTCGATCAGCCGGCTTCGTTTGCCAGGTTCTTGGTCGTCGAGGAATTGCTTGGCTTCGGCAACTGCGGGAAGCGTGCCGATCGTGTCGAGATACGCGCGGCGCATGAACGTTGCGTCATCGGCTAGTTCGCTGGGCCCGATTCCCAGATGTTGAAGCTTGTCCCATACCAGCCGATCCACAAAATTGTTTTCGGAGGGCCGCGCGAAATGTTCATTTGCCTGCGGCAAGGTGACCCGGCAAACAGCGACCCGGCCTTGATAGCGAATCAGCATCGCCGCTTCGCCTGGAATCCCGGTTACGCGAATCAAGCCGTCCGAGTCGACACCCGCGATGGCATCGGCGTTGGTTCGAAACTCGGCTTCCGCCGTGACGCACTGACGGCGTCCACCTTGATCGATGGCGGTTACCAATAATTGCTGTGTTTCGCCCTTGGCCATGACGATTTCCCGGGGTTCAACAGTAATTTGTTGCACGGCCCGGGAGTCATCGTCAGTCAACAGGGCCCCTTCTTGAATCCACCGCTCGACGAGTCGAAACCAACGCCCTTGTTGGGGGAACTTGACGCCGCCGCCATGCGGCACACCGCCCGATCCCTTCAACAGAAACAGGCTGTGTCCGGGTGCCATGACCGACACTCGCCGCCCACGGCCTTGTTTGATCAAGGCATCATGGTCGGCTTGAGGGTCGAATCCAAAAACGCTCAGCTTGAATCCATTTTGCCCTTCCGCCTTGCCGTGACAGCCGCCTGAATTGCAGCCGGCCTTGGTGAGAATCGGAACCAAATCATGGCGGAACGAAACTTTTTCGGGATCCGCCAACCCGCTGACCAAGACAGCGACCTTTTGCGTCTTGTCGCCGTGCACCACGAGAATCTCTGTCTTGCCATCCGTACGCGGTTCGATTCGACCGCTCGTGGAAACCTCGGCAATCGCCGGGTCCGCGACTTCGAAACTTGCCGCGTGGGTCCAATCGACCAAACGACCGTCCGGCGACTTGCCGGTTACCAGAAGCTGCTGGCTTGCCTCGGGCCGATCGAGCGCAACCACAGGGGGAAAAACCTGGATGTCTTCCGCGACCACTGGGCCGCGGCCAAGAGCGAGCAGCAGGGTAGTGAGGACAAGGAAAATCAGAGCGATTCGCATAGCGTTTTCAAGGCGGGAAGGTGAAGGGGAGGGCGGCTCTGATTATATTGTGAGCGCGGCCATATCTCAATGTTGTTCGGTGCCGGAAGTTGCCGGAAGCCGGATGCAGGGCGAATCGAGTCAATCCGTCGCGTTTTTCTTACCGCGGCGTGCGCGGATTTGTCCGAGCGAATCGGCTGCTTGGCGGCGTGCCGCGATGAAATCGTCCTTGAGCATCGCCCGCAAACCGGCCATCGACGCCCGGTCATCGGCACCAAGTCGCCCCAGTGCCTGCGCGGCGGCGATGCGCACTACAAGCCGGTGGTCGTCTAGTCTTTCAACCAGCCGCCGAGTGACCCGCGGGTCGTTTGCGCCCATCTTTCCCAGGACCACTGCCGCTACGTTTCGCATCGAGAAATCATCGCTATCGAGTGCCTCCAAGAGTTCGGGCAATGGTTCTCCAGCCACCTTGACTATTGTGTCGATCAGTTTCTCATCTTCATCCGAGTCAAAGAATCTGGATGGGTACCGCACACGAGTTGCGGCCAAGGACAGAAGGGCGGGCAGTTCACTTTTCGCACTCGTTCCCCGCGCCGCCAAAATCTCAAGATCCACGGGCTCCAGTTTCGTGTCATCGCCATTCGCGGATAGCGTAGGAATGTTCGGCGGAAAACGATGTATGACCTGTGGCAACACTCGGACATAGGCAGCCTCCAACTCATCGTCGCAGAACTCCGAAAGGTACTCGCGATCGGTCACGAAGACTCGCAGCGCGTCGTCGTCCGGCGACAATTCGAGCAGACTCACCGCGGCGCACAGGCGGATGTCCGGTTGATCGTCACTGAGCGCCCGTGTCAACTCAACAATTGCCGCTTGGTTCTCTTCAGCGAGGAGCCGCAGGGCGCGGACTGCACCCAGTCGATACCATTCGTGATCGTCGCGCATTTGAGTCTTCGCGGCTTTCATCGCGCGCGGATCGGCGGGAGCAATTCGAGCCAAGGCCAAACTGACTGCCACGCGGTGCGGCTGGTCCAGCAAGGTCGGAACTGCGTCCTTGGCGGCCGGACCAATTTGCCCTAGAGATGTCACCACCGCATCTTTCACGGAAAAACTGGAATTCTGAAGTGCATTCACCAGCTCGGGTACGGCCTCCGCGGCAACGCCGCCGAATTGCCCCAATGCCTGCGCGGCGTACTGGCCAACGGGATCCGCTCCCACATGATCAAATACCAGACCTTCATCGCCAAGCAACTCGATCAATGCCGGAACAGCTAGTTCCGCCCGAGTGCCGATTTTTCCTAATGCCTCGGCGGCCTGGCCGCGAACTTGCGAGTCCCCATCTCCCAGTGCCGATATCAGCGGTTTGACGGCAGCGGCAGCTTGAGGACCCAATTCGCCCAAGACATCTGCAACAAAAGCGCGGGCACTGTCATCGGGATGCTTCAGTCCGCCGATCAACGCTTGCAGGGCGAGGGGTCCCCCATGTCGTCTTAGCACCCAACAGGCCCGCCGCTGACACTTTTGATCCTCGGCCAGTACAAAAGGAATCACTCGCCGCGCCACTGTTTCGGAAATTCGTGGCAAACGGGACAGGGCCCCCAACGCACTGGCACGCTCGTGAACCTCTTCCGAGGAAAGCGCGGCGATCAGTGCCTGCTCGCCGTCATTTTCCATCTGGGCTAGAACGTAGGCTGATTCCTCACCCACGGAATAGCCCCAATGCGCAACCCAGCGAGCAGACCGCTCGTCGTCGAGCATTTCGATTAGCAGAGGCAGCGCCGCCTTGGCTTCGGGTCCGATTCGGCGCAGTGCGTCGCCCGCGTCGCTACGGCGTTTACGCAACTGATTTGCCAAGGAAATTGCAGCGCCGCGCGCTTCGGGTCCGATATCTTCTAGCGCAGAAGCAGCACCCTCGCGGATGAGGGAATCATCGTCGTCCAACAGGCGAATCAGCGCGGGTATAACGTCTTCCGCCGGCGCTCCAATGCCCCACAACAAGTTCGCCGCAAGTAGCCGGGTCTCGGGATCATTGGCGTTGAGCAATGGAGCCGCGACTTGGGCGAGGCCGTCGTGTTCCCGGCGCATTTTCCACAGGGAGTTGGCGGCGGCAATGCGAACGCCCGGATGATCGTCGTTGAGCAATCGCTTCAACTTGGGTCCAGCCCGAGCCTTGTCGATTTCCACGGTGCTGACCAGCCGAGCCGCGTGGGCGCGAACCCGCGCGTCGACGTCTTCAAGCAATTCCAGCAGCAAGGGGATGGCCGCCGGAAGGTCGCGGGGCACCGGTTCGTCGAAAGGCTCAAACCGCCACAAGCCAGTTAATCGAACTTCAACGCCGGGCGAGCGAAGTTGTTCTACGAGAGAAGGGCGTTCATTCTCCCCCGCCGGTTGCGACAAAAGAAAAGAAACCAGCAGCAAATTCGTAGCTGCGATCGATGCCATGCGGGAAGATCGTTTCGTTGACCGTTGGTGCCTTTGCCATCACCGATTATAGGCGAATATGCCGGTTTGAGCGACTGATTAAAAGATGTGTGTCTTGACGCGCTAACGCGTCGGATTCCGATGGCCCCCCTTTTCAACGGGCTGCTAGTGCTTTGTCACAGCTTAATGTTAGGGTGCCTCGGGCATCTTGCCCGTACTCGTAGCGTCCACTGGCGAGACGCCAGTGGCACCCCTGGCGAACTCAACTAACCCTAATTCTTAGCTGTGACAAAGCACTAGGACGACAACTGATTCGGGAAGGACTCTTGGAACTTTTCAATGCCACGGCGTAGCACCAGCAGATCGTTGCCTAGTGTCGGCAGACGGCAGCCTTCTTCCACGGCGCGGTCGGCGAATTTCGGATCGGGGGCGACGCAGCCCCACGTAATTCCGTGCTTCTTGCAAGCCGCAGCGACCTTGCCGATCCCTTCCCATAGTTTCTCATGATGGAATTGCCCTCCCACTCCCAGCACCAACGAGAGGTCCGCGGGCCCAATGAACAGCATGTCCACGCCCTCGATGGCGGCGATGTCGTCGGCCTGTTCGAGGGCTCCCAGCGTTTCAATCTGAATGGCGACCAGGTTTTCGCGATTGGCCTCCTCGGCGAACTGGGGCAGAGTTTTGTGCGAATAGTTGGCGTCGCGTCCGCCGACGTTCATGCCGCGCGTTCCCAGTGGAGCGAACTTGCACCAGCTTACGAACTCGCGAGCATGATCGGCCGAGTGGATTTGCGCCGCCATCACGCCTCCGGCACCCGCTTCAAGGTTTTGAGTGACTTGCCAATAGCCGACCGGCGGCATGCGGACGAAACAGTCCATTCCGTTCGCGCGGCCCGTGATGGCCAGCATTTGCACTTGATTGCCGGTGACCGGCACATGCTCTTGATCGATCCAGAACCCTTTGTAGCCGCCGGCCAATCCGATCATTTCGATCATCAACGGGATCGGGGCGCGGCCGACCGCGAACAGGGGAATTTGCTCGTCGGTGGCCAGTAATTGTTTTAGAGTAAGAGTAGTAGTCATCGGTGGCTTCGTGAGTGTAAGTTAAAAGCGGTTTCAATGTGGCGAGTCGAAGGTGTCGGCCTCCGGTCTTCTCCAAGAATCAAAGGAGCCCAAGGCTCCCCGCTCGCCGTTTTGAATAACAAGCACCGATTGTGCCCGGTGGCTCGGTGCCGTGTCAACTTGTGCCATGTCAACTTGGCCGCCTCTCACAGCGAGTTTCCATGTTACTGATCTTTTTGCTGGCGGCACTGGGAGCAATCATTCCCACCGCGATCTATGTCACCATCGCTTGGTGGCTGGACCGCTACGAGCGAGAGCCGCTTTGGCTGCTGGCATTGACGTTCCTATGGGGCGCGGTGCCGGCCATCATCTTGGCGGCGATTGCCGAATGGGCGGCGATGGCTCCGATGATGATGAGCGACCCGGAAGGCATGTCGGGGATGGTGATGATCTACGCCGTCGTCGCGCCACTGGTCGAAGAGTCGCTCAAGGCGATCCCCTTGTTGTTCATCTTCTTTTTGTTTCGACGTGAGTTCGACGGGCTGATGGACGGATTGTTGTATGGGGCGATTGTCGGATTTGGCTTCGCCATGACGGAAAACTTCTTCTATATCTTCGGTGCGGGAATGGCGCAAGGACTGCCGGCCGAGGCGCTGGTGTTCTTTTTGCGAACGATCGTATTCGGCATGATGCATGCTCTGTGGAGTTCGATGTTTGGAATTGGACTGGGAATCGCGCGCTACAGCAAATCGGCCGGCGTCGGGTTCGCGGCCGCCGGCGGCGGTCTGATGCTGGGGATGTTGTTGCACGGGCTGCATAACTTTTCGGCAGTATCGGCGGGCGCTGGCGGCATGGGCGCTCTACTGTTTCCCATGGTCATGCTGGCCAGCTACGGCGCGGGCTGCTTTGCCTGGTTGTTGCTTGTATACTTTGCGGGCCGCACCGAGGCATCGTGGATTCGAGATGAACTGGCCGAAGAAGTGGCGTCGGGCTTGCTCACATCGGAACAGGCTTTCGCCTGTGGCCGCTATCGATCACGCATTGCCGCTCGCTGGGCAGCCTGGAAAGAACACGGCTTGGGGCATGCCCATCAGTTGGGACGCTGTTACTGCCTCGGCACCGAACTGGCGTTCAAGAAACGTCAGTTGATGATCAATCCGGCCGAATCACGAAACGGCGAGGCGATCGAAAGATTGCGACATGAAATTCGCGAACTTCAAGGAGTCTTGGATAGCGCTGGGACGGCGACTGAATCCGGTTAGCGAGTATTCGAACTTCAGACGTCGATTTATCGACAGCCAGTTACGGCGAATGCTCACTCGGCAGGCGCAACCGACTCGGCAACGATGCGATGCTTCACTTCGGATCGCTGGTTGTCGAGAAACAAATACGTTCCGATCCAAACACAGGCCGCCGCGCCGCATGGCATCAACACCAGCAGCATGGACCGCAAGCTCAGTCGAAGCGGACTTTCGTCTGGCCCGCGCCGCAGCGCCCGCTCGCCGTCCAAGCGTTGCACGATCGTGCAGAGGATAAGCAATACGGCAGCCAGGATGGCGAGTTTGCCGCCGATCAGCAGTCGCTGCGCAATGGCGAATGCAGGTGTGACAAAAGATACGGACCCGGCCGCAACGATCGCCAGCAGAAGCTGCATCCACATCGCCGCGTTAAACCAGTTGCGGCAGCGCTTGGCGGTCATCACCAATGACACCGGCAGTAAGAAGGTTGGGAAAAGCCAGCAGAGCAGCCATCCGATGTCGTCCCAACTCTCGTCGTTGAATACTTCGTCGAGCTGCCGTTCAATCGACGCAATTTGCACGGCGAAAAAAACCGTGTGCATGATGATCAGCAGAGCGTAAGCCCACCACAGCACGCGCGCGTTTTCCGGCTCGCGGGTCCAACAGAGATAGACGGCCCCCACCGCCGCCATCAGTCCAAACAAGAACGGCCAAGCGATGAGAAAGGCGTGATAGATTTCGTCGTGCGATCCCGCGCTCTCGGCGACCATTTGCTGAACATAAACCGTCCTGCCGTTACACCCTTCGTAGGCGGGCAAAAACAGGCAAACAAAAAGCAGCAAGCCCAGCGACCAGCTTGGTGTGAACAGCGATAGGAAGACGCGCTTTGCCGGTGAAGATAAAGTCCTTTCAGGTCTCGGAGCAGTTCGTTCACCGACGGAGGGCTGGTCGACCTTATTTACGGAACCAGACATAACTGAATACGACTCGCGAATGGAGGTGCAGGCTACACTAGCCTAGATCCCGCGCATTGCTCTTTTATTCCCGGCCAATGGCATCCATCCATGCCACCGCCAGTTGTTGGAGTCCAGCGGAGATTTCAAACTGGCTACGCCGTGGCCGCGTTTACGATATATTCGGCAATCTCGTAGAGGTCAGCCGCCGCGAACGTCGAATAGTGGACCTCGGCCATGGCCTACTGCGTTCCCCGATCGCCTTGATCCTGCGTTTTGCCTCGTCGTAAACCTCGCCCGCGGCGACTCGATTTCCGGCCTCCAAGTCGTCCAAACCCACTTGGATTTCTTGGTGGAGTTTTTCCCGCATGACGATCAGCCGCAGTCCCTCGGCGATAACTTCGCTTTCGCTGTTGAACTTGCCGTCGGAAATCAATCTCTGAACGACCATCCCATAGTCGCTAGGTATTTCAACTTTCATCATTGCTCCAAATAGGCCACGTTCAATTTGGAATTCAGTCAAACCCGCGAAGCAAACCCTTCACTCCTCACAGCAGGTAACTGGCACAAAGGCGGTAGGTCGGATAGGATGCAGAGAATTGGTTAGGGCATGAAGCCTGACGGTTGTGGGTTACAGGTTCGCGACTCCTTCACTACGTCGCTTGGCGTTTTGTGTCGCTTTGGTGCACTGTTCGACGGGCGAACATCGGCCAACTATTCCGCAATCCGACTTTCGTTCGGTTGTCGTAACACCACGCCAGGCTGGGAGTTTGATCGGAAACTCGATCCAAAACTCTCCGGCCTTCTCCCCCATTCCAACAGCGAGTCGCCAGTTGTCGATCCAGCACAGAAACAAAACGCCGTTCGGGCAGGTTGTCGCCGAAATTCAGGAATCCGGGCAGTGGGCCGTGGTCTGTACTCTACCGACATCGGTCGACGCCGCGCGGCTTACTGGTGTTCTGGAGCCGCTTGCCAGCGCGCAGCGCCAACAACGAATTCGCTCGGTGGCTACCATGACGTCGCTTAAGGCCGGCGGAGGCCGAGTGTCGTGGACGATTCCAGGGCACTGTATGCCACTTTCATCCGAGCGGCTGTCTTACGATTCGGCGGATGTCTTGACGATGGTTAAATCGCTGCTGCGGGGGCTTAGCGAACTGCACCAGTTGCCGACGCCGGTGCTTGATTTTTCCCCCGAACAAGTCTTCGCTTCCCGCGACTTCTCGGAGGTCGTCGTGCTTCCGTCGCCCTGGTTGAGTTTGCTGGCCCGGCGACGCCCGGACGAGTTGCGGGCCATGCAGTTTACAGCCCCCGAAATTGCCCAAGCCGGCGCGGTCGATTTAGTTCGTGCCGATCTTTACGGAGTCGGCAAGCTGGCCTTCCTCTTGCTGACAGGCAAACACCACGGCGCCGACGCGTTGCCCAGCGACATAGACTCCAACCTGAAGGAATGGGACGCCTTCATTGATGGATGTTGTCGAACGAATCCAGAACGGCGCTTCCGGTCATTCTCCACCGCAAAAGACGCGCTGCGCGTTGGCCCTCCGGTACCGCCCATGGTCGCGGCGGGGCCGCCCATGCCGGGGCATCTCAGCAAGGTTCCTCCCAGCTTGCCCGGCGACCGAACACAACTCGCGACGTCACGCGCAGGCCATGATCTCCAAGTTGCACGCGCGGCGGCTTCTTCGCCCAGGCCTCGAAAGCGTCGCAAGTTCGGCAAGGCGTTTTTTCTGATCCTGGTCATCGCCGCACTGGCCACTTGCTATTTCGGATTGGATTCCGTCTGGGACAAACTGCCAATCGGAAAGAGTTCCGTGCGCGGGTTCGCCGATACGATCCTCACCTATGCGGACAGAAGCTACGACGGTTCGACTTGGAGCCAGCACAATTCGGTCGACTTGGACACTGCCGCCAAGGAAGCCCGCGAGATCATCCATCGAACGGATCTGAAATTTAATTCCGTGGTCGGTTGGAACGACCGGTCTTATTGGGTGTCGGGCAGTGCCGGGCCGATGTTGCACCGCAAAGACGGTAAATGGAGCTTCGCCGGCTTCGACCCCAGATTGAAGGATGGCGTCTGCCGAGTCGCCAATGCTTCCACGGTGTACATCACGGGAATGGACCAAGAGAAGAGTCCCGAACTGTTTCGCCTCGACGCCACCGGCCTGGCCCATCTGCACACGCTGCAACTGCAGGCGGTGGACCACAAGCAAAATGGCACGCTGCTGCTGAAAAGCCAGGAAGAAATGGACTATCTAAAACTTGGCAACTTGTGGTCCATCAACGTCCCAAACAAACGGATGCTGTGCCTGGAGGAAGAATCGCTACGAGACAGCCACCACGTTTTTGAAAAGGAAGTTGGCCGCGACGACCGCCCGGTGGGGGCCATCCGGCACATCAGAACGCCCTCGTTGGGGATCGGCTGGGGATGTGTTGGGAAACATGATGTGGCGAATTTTCGCGGAGACGACTGGTATCGGCCCGCCAAGGAAGGCGACATCATTCTCGTCCGATTTGAAAATGGCCGCTGGCAAGCGAAAGGCACGATCGTCGACGCGAATCTGTTGGAGGGCGATGTCACGGCAGCTTGGTTGGGAGGCCCGCCCGGCAATCCGAAGATCATGGTCTTTGTGGGATCCAAAGGCAGTGTCTTTCTGCATCGCATCCAGGAACGCGAAACGGTACAGCAGTCGATCAATGAAGTGAATGAAGGCCGCCCGACCTCGAAGAATCTAATCGCGGTCTGGGGTGTCGACGAATCGAAGTATTGGGTCATGGACAGCAGCGGAACGATTTGGCAACGATCGAAAGACAACTGGAGCAGGGTGGTCAACGGCAAGCACGACGAAGCGGTCGCTTTCATAGACGCCTGGGTCGCCCCCAACGGCAACATCGTGGCGATTACTCACAATGAAATCTGGAGGCTGGAGTAATCCATGGCGGATTCCATGTTGTCGCTGGTAGAGCAGGGGGGGCCCGATCAGGAACTGATTATTGGCTCTGGCCCCCACGCCGACATCGTCATCGAAGATGCTTCGGTCGACGCTCGCCATGCGCGGCTGCTGTGCAAGAACGGCCAGGTGTACCTTCGCGACATGAACAGCACCCACGGCACCTTTGTGAACGGTGTCGAGGTTCGGGGATTGGTAGCCGTCCAGCGCGGCGACCAGGTTCAGTTGGGCGAGGCGACCGTTTCGCTGGGTCCGCGTGGAACCTCAACAGCAAGTCCTTCGGGAATCACCCTAGCCGGAGTTTCGGTTTCCGTGTCGGCGGGCGGGGAACGGCGTGACATTCTGAGCGACGTTTCCGCGCGGATTCGCCCCGGAGAATTTGTCGGTATCCTGGGAGCCTCGGGTTCGGGAAAATCAACTCTGATTCGCGCGCTGGCGGGGTTGATCAGTCCCGCGCGGGGACAGATCGTTTTCAACGGCGAACCGACGACACCGTCGCTGCTTCGATCCAATCAAAAGATCGCCTACCTGCCGCAGGAGATTGTGATCCATGAGGCGTTAACGGCGACCTCGGCGCTGTTGCATATCGCACGGCTCAAGCGGGTTGGCGGTTCGGACCGGGAACGACGCGAGCTGGTGGATGGAGTGTTGCGCCGGGTGAAGTTCGACGGACCCAAAAATCTGCGCATCTCGCGGCTCTCCGGCGGACAGCGCAAGCGGGTGGCGCTGGCCGCGGAATTGCTCGGCGATCCACAAGTCCTGCTGTTCGATGAAGTCACCTCGGGCCTGGACCCGGGCAGCGAGGAAAAGATGATGCATCTTTTCCGAGAACTGGCCAACGAAGGCCGCACCGTGATCTGTATCACGCACTTTCCAGCTCGACTGACCGAATGTGATCGACTGCTCTATCTAATGGATGGCCAGGCTGTCTTTTACGGCACTCCGCACGAGCTGATGGGGTTCTTCGGAATTGATGCCATCGAAGATGTGTACGTCAAACAGGACCAACGAACGGCCAGCCAGTGGCGAGAATTGTTCGACCGGTCGCGTCTGCGCGAGAATTTGAAAACCGAAACAGCGGCGTCGGCCGACGAGCCACCAGCCACTGCGTCCCACTCGCCCGCGCCGATCTTGGAACAAACAAAACAGCTATTGCGCCGATATTTTGAACTTCAGCGTGCCGATTGGCGCTATCTGCTGTTACTGTTTTTGCAGGCACCAGTGATCGGATTGATGGTGGCGGCGGCCTTTGGCAGCATCACCAGCGAATCGCTGCAAGCCCAAGCGGCCGACACCAAGGAAGTCGTTTTCATCCTGGTACTGGCCACGCTGTGGTGCGCGGGAACGGCCAGTGTGCGGGAGATCGTCAAGGAAGATACCATTCTGCGGCACGAAGCCAGATTCGGGATTCGCCCGCTGCCGTACCTGCTTTCCAAGACGATCTTGCTGGGCGCTCTGGCCGTTGTACAAGTCGTGGTGCTGCTGTCCCTGGCCAGCTACTTCACCGAGCTGACCGGCCCCTCGCAAACCGACAACGGCTCTCAACCGATGGACTACAAATTCTTAGTGCTGGCCTTAACAGCGGTCGCCGGCGTGACCTTGGGTTTGCTGGTTTCCGCGGTCGCCGGTTCCGCCGAACGAGCCATGACACTCTTGCCCGTACTGCTCATCGCACAAGCGATCTTCTCCAGCGGCTTCGCCAATTTGAACGGCTGGACGGAAATGGGATCGCGTTTGACGGTTCCGGCCTACTCGGCCATGGATGGCATGCGAGCCACATTTTCCACGGAACTACAAATGAAAAAGTACTCCGAAGGCGAAGAAGTCGATGAGATCCTGGGAGAAGGGGGCTGGCTAGCCAGCAGCCTACTTCGCTTGATGGCGCAAACCGTCGTTCTATCGTGGCTTACCAGTTACGTACTGCAAACCAAACTACGCGGCACCAAACCAAACTGGCTACCAATCCGCAGGATTGAATTCTCCCCCTTGCCAAGGGGGAGTTAGAGGGGAGGCGAACGGTTGTATGTTACAAAATTGCACTGCCCCGCTTTATCGCTGATCGCGCCGCGATCATGGCGTTTTGTTCGCGGAGCGAACAACGACATTCGACATTCCTCTTTCTTGATTTGCGTTCTATAATCTACGAATTACTTCTTTCCCATAGCCTCGCGTCGCCCTTGATTGGCTCTAAAGCGACGCTCTCTGATGAATTCTTCGAAACTGCGGCGGCAGATCACCTGGGAAGCCGCGCGCCTGATGTACCAGCGCCAGGAATCCGAATACTTTCGCGCTAAGATCAAAGCCGCTCGGCGAATATGCCGCGGCTGGGTCAAGCCGGCTGATCTGCCGAGCAACGCCGAGATTCGCGATGAAATCCAGTCCTTTGCTCGTATGCACGAAGGCGACGGACGGACCGTGAACCTGCGCGAAATGCGTCTTGAGGCGCTGCGGTTGATGCGCCTGTTGCGGCGGTTTCGGCCGCGGCTGATCGGCAGCGTATTCACCGGGCACATTCGCCAAGGATCGGATATCGACTTGCATCTGTTTTGCGACCGTGTCGAGTCGGTGGCCGCCACGCTGGACGCCGAGGCAATGGTCTACGACGTCGAACGGAAACGAGTCCGCAAGGATGGAGAAGAACGCGTGTTCACCCACATCCATATCAAGGACCGGTTTCCCGTCGAATTGACGATCTATGCCTCGGACAAGGCGCATTATGTTTTCAAAAGTTCGATCACCGGCAAGGCGATCGAACGGGCCAGCATCAACGAACTGGAGCAGTTTCTGCAACGCGAATACGCCGATATCGACTTGGATGAAGCCATGGAAGAAGTCGAACAAACGGTCGACCGTTTTCAGGTCTACGAGTCACTGCTGCTGCCGTTGGAATATGTCAAGCAGAGTCCCAAGTATCATCCCGAAGGGGATGTGCTGTACCACAGTTTGCAAGTGTTCGATCTGGCGCGGGACGAACTGCCGTATGACGAAGAATTTATGCTGGCCGCCTTGCTGCATGACATCGGCAAGGGAATTGATCCCCAAGACCATGTGCTGGCCGGCTTGGAATCGCTCGACGGGTTTATCACCGAGCGAACCCATTGGCTGATCGAACACCACATGATCGCGCACTCGATCTTGGATCATACTATCGGACGCCGAGCGCATCGGCGGTTGCGCAAGTGCGAGAGCTATGAAGAGTTGGTCTCGTTATGCCGCTGCGACCGCGACGGACGTCAGCCAGGTGTGCAAGCACCGGAGCTGGAAGAAGCCATTGACTACATTCGGGACCTTTCGATCACGTTTGGCGGTTGAATCGGATGGCCTGCCGCGGAACCGGTTGACTCGACCGGATCGTCGAATCGTCCTTCGGTGTTCGAACCTGTCGGTTCGTTTCTCGAAAATGGATTGAACCAACGCCTGGTTCGAACGACTGTAGTACGATGCAATGGCGAAATCACCCGACCGAATTTACGACGAGTTGCTGGTATTGAAATGCCAAAGTGGCGATGTCCAGTCGCTGGAAAAACTGGTAGACCGGTGGAATGAGCGGTTGCGGCGGCATGCGTGGTACTTGACGCGCGAAACCGAGGCGGCGAGTGATATCGTGCAAGATGCATGGATGGATATTATTCGCAACCTGCGACGGCTGAAAGTGCCTGGATCCTTCCGTGGCTGGGCTTACCGTATCGTGGCCAATAAGTCGGCGGACTGGGTGCGGCGCAAGGCGCGCCAAAAAGAGCTTTGCGAAAGTCTCGCTCAACGGAATGCGGATGCCGGCGACGATGGCATTTCCGCGGAAGGCAGGGCGAGTGTGCAATCAGCCGTTCGGCAAGGCATCCGCTCGTTGCCGCCCGGCAGCCAGCAAATTCTTTCCATGAAGTATCTCGATCGCATGTCGACCAAAGACATTGCCGCGGCGCTAGGCATCCCCACGGGGACCGTGAAATCGCGATTGCATCACGCGCGGGAGAAGTTGAAGCAAATACTGCAAAGGAGCGAATCATGAAAAACGTCGACCAAGAAATCCAAGATGCACTCGAAGCGGAACAAGCGGCGCTGTTTGATGACCACGAGGACCAGGCGGCATATTTTGAGAGCTTGAAGGCAATGTTCCGCGGGCAAACGAAATGGTTCACGTTCATGCACTTGGCGGTGATGGGTGTATTCATCACGCTGATGGTCATTTCGGCGATTCAGTTTTTCCAAGTCGAAAGTACGCGGGCGATGATCGCTTGGGCGACGGGTTTCGCCGTATGCATCATTCTGGAGGGACTCGCGGAACTGTATTTCGTCATGGAGCTCAACAAGTACATAGTTCGCTTGGAGGTGAAGCAACTTGAGCTGCAAGTTGCGGCTTTGGTGAGCGGCCTGCAACAGCGAGAGGCTTCCGAGGAACCTTGACCTGTCGCCAAAAACCCAAGGCCGATTGGCAAGTTCTTTCGGCCAGCGCCGCGGGCCTGCCCCTCGATGAACGTCAAGGGCTCGCCCGGGCGGCGACGGGTCGCCATGGGCGAACACTTGTGTATAACAACTTAGTTCAATTTGAATCGGAGTCATCGGCCCGGTAACCTGGGGACTCACCGTGGATTTTCCAATACAACTCTCAACATGAAGGAGAATGTCGTGCCCACGAAAACTCCCTATTCCCAAGGCCAGTTTTGTTGGGTCGATTTGATGGCTCATGACGCGGCGGCCGCGAAGAATTTTTATGGTGAATTGTTCGGCTGGCAAAGTGAGGATCAAGATACGCATGGTGGCCCGCCGTACAGCATCTTCACGCTGGACAAGCAGCAAGTGGCGGGAATGGGCGAAATGAACGACGAGATGAAAGCGTCGGGGCGGCCGCCCGTGTGGAGCAGCTATGTCGATGTGGACGACGCCGACTCAGTTACAAAGAAGGCGGATGAACTGGGTGCCAATATCATTATGGAGCCGATGCAAGTTGTTGACGCGGGACGCATGGCCATCCTTCAAGATCCAACCGGCGCGTTCCTTTCCCTGTGGCAACCGCTAGCCCATTGCGGGGCGCAAATCGTCAACGCTCCCAACAGTTGGGTTTGGAATGAACTGATGACACGCGACCCTGCCTCGGCTCTGAAGTTTTACGGCGATCTATTTGGCTGGGAATTTGCCAAGGAAGAAACCGGCACAGCGGCTTATTGGAATTTTAAACTCAACGGCCGCATGAACGGCGGCATGCTGGAGATGACCAGCGAGATGGGTGAAATCCCTCCTCATTGGTCTGTTTATTTCGCGGTAGCGGATATACATGCGTCAACGGAAAAACTTCAACAGTTGGGCGGGCGAATTTTGCGGCCGCCATTTGAAGTGTCCGTGGGGCACATCTGCGTGGCCATGGACTCGCAAGGCGCCGCGTTCAACCTGATTCAGATGACAGTGCCAATTGACGAGTAGTGTCGTGGTTCACTCCCCGAACCAAACGCCATGATCCCAGAGTGATCAGCGACTAAAGGACACCGCCTACCGGAAAAGGTTGAAGGGATTGAAGTAATTTTTCTTGGCTTGAGGTGGCGGCGCGGCCGGTTGCGCTGGTGCCTTGGGGCGAGGGTTTTTGGCCACCACCGGGGGCGGTGGAACGTGTTCCAATAGAAACTGCGCCCAAAAGCTTTCCAGAAACTGTTGACATTGAGCGACATCGCCTTCTTCGATAAGCAGTATTTTGCTGTAGGCAATTCGCTTCAGTAGCTCGTCTTGTTCGTTCTTTTCGAACATCCGATCGTAAACCTTGACGTCGTCGATCCACACGGTTCCGCCGCCGACCAGATCGAATCCCACGCGAAAGTCGCTCAAACCCGCCTGCGGTAGATCGTCAATCGGCAGGTCGTACAGTTGCCACCGACTCTTCAGATGAAAATCCGTATCCGCGCCCAGCCTGGCATAGCGATAATAGGTATGGCCGTTGACTTTGGCTTCGATCGCCATGCGCAGCGTCGGCTGCTTGTCCTCATCGGGAATCTTCAACATAACCGTCACCTTGACGCGGCCGGTCTTGGGAGTCTTCAGCGGCTGGCTGCGAACCCAGGCGACTTGGCGGACACCCGCCTTTTGGCTCATTCGGAGCGAGCGGCCTCGTCTTCGCTCCATGCCTTTTGGATGGAAAAATTCCTTGTCGTCGGAAATCACCCGCACGTCCGGTCCATTGCGAACGTGGATCCAACCGGGGACGCCGTCCCGGGCCGTTGCATCGAAGCCGGCGTTAGGGAAATTGAGCGGCGGAGATTTGTTCATCGAACCGTGGCGGGCTTTGATCTCATCCAGCTTCTTGCCCAATGCCGTTCGCAAGGCCTTCGCAATGCCCTCCGGCAGATCGGCGCTCCACTCGTTCAGGTGAACATCCGCTGTGGAAAACTCCGCCGCAACAAAGTCGTATGGCAACATTTTGATTTGCCACGACGATGATCCTCGCTTGTGCACTAAGTCGGGAAGTTTTCGTCCCAGGGACCGCATTTGAGTTCGCGCCGCGCCATCCACGCCCAATTCAACCTCGATCGGCCAAGGCGAATCGTTGACGAAATAGCAGTAGGTTTTTCCTTCATGGACCGCCGTGCGGACCGTTACCGCCTGCTTCTTGCCGCGACTGGGTTTAACGTCCTCAAACCGCTTTGCCGGCAGGCGGCGATAAGCGGTGATCAAATCTCGCAGCGAATCTTCCTGTCCCAGCAGAATCATCCAGCCGCCGTCAATCATGGCTTGCGAATCAAAGGCCGCGAGGGCATGGACGAAACGCTGCCGGTTGTCATCGCCGCTAGGGGAAACATGAGGGACCAGCCAAGTGTGAGTGACCTTTTGGCCGAAGGGACGAGCTTGGTCGAACGAAGGCAACGAATGGGGAGACGGAACGAAATAGTTCAGGTGGCTCGGGTGACGCGACGCGCCGAATGGTTTGTCGAAGGTTGTCCAGTTCCTTAGGTGCAAATTGAAAGAATGATCGTCAAAATGATTGCTGGCTTGATAACGCTGCGGGCGGGGCGTTACCACTCCCTCTCGCTTGAGCAGACGAGGATCGAATCCCATCTGCAACAACGGCAACTGCGTGAGTTCCGTTCTAGACGGCAGCGTGGGCCGCAACGCCGATTGCATTTCCGCGCTGGTCAACGAGTTGGCGGCCGCCAAGTACAGTTGGGCCGTGGGCTGTTTTTCATGCAATTTTTCTCGTATGCCGTCGTACAGTTGGTTTAGTTTTTGGGCCCGCCAAGGCAACCACTTGCCACGACCCCGATTACGCAGATGCCCAACACGCGTCACGAAACGTGATTCGCCACGGCCGGGCACGACGTGGCCCGTCTGTCGCTCGAATTCACCGATAGTTCGGTCGTCGTAACCCCATTTTTCTCCCGGCAGTTGAGCAAACGTGTAGGGACCCAATTGCAAGGATAGCCCAGCAAATGAAGGATGATGTCCGTAGCGATCGACGATCTCCGCGACAACGTTCAGCATCGCGGCCTGTACGCGATCGTCCAGCGGATTGTAGTAAGGCGCCAAGCCTTGGTTGGTCGCCCGTTGCTGCAACCATGTCGAACCGAATTCGTTGACCAGTTCGATGCCGACCGCCTCACCGCCGCCACGACGAAGGACGGCTTCTAATTCGGGCAGTGGCGTCGAAAAGCGAATGGCGGGGACAAGTTTGAGGCCACGCCGATCGAACAATCGAAACAGCAATTCCAAAACATCCTTGCGGACTACGTCCTGGCCTGTTGAAAAGTGCGCCCCGTTATCATATCGCGACGTCGACTGAAGAAGCTGACTGGGGTAGAGCGCGCTTCCCTCGCAGACCACGGAGATGATCGCGGCGTTGTAGCCAACGTGACGTAGGTACTCGGTCAGCCGGCTACCGCCTTGGTAGAAGGTGCCCCAATCGTCCCGGCTCTGCTTGCTCCATTGGTCGAGCCCTTCGCTGGCTCCGAAGTTTTCTGGAAACAAGGGTTTGTCAAAATAGGCCGCCATGATGCGTTCATCAGGCGCTTCGTCGCTGACGGTTGCGGGCTGCAATTTCGGGGGACCAGAGACCAAGAGAAAACGACCAAAGACCGCCGGATTTTTGGCATGCTGATTCGTCAACAGCAAAACGGGACTGCTGGTTCGCGGCCAGAAGACTAGGCGATGGCGTTTTACGCTGGGCTTCGCCAAATCGCGCACAAGCGGCTCGGGCACATCGACTCCGCTATCAAGACCTATCGGTACGACGTCGCCGGCGGCGTTGGGTTCGACAATGCTGATTCCCAACGTCTGCGGGCTTCCGTCGGGGTATTCAATATCCAGGATGTGTGGCCGACCGGGACGCGACACGGGAATCGGATAAGCCTGCCATCCACCGGGCGCGAGTTCAACAAAGTTCTGGCCCAGCATCGCGCGATTGCGCGACCGATCGTTGTGCAAGGGCTTGTTGCGCAATCCTGGAATAACAATCAGAGGCGATTGTCGAAGACGTTCCAACCAGCCTGGATTGGCGGGATCAATTTCGAACTCGACCCGCCAGTCGCTGACTTCCGGATCAACGGCGGCGGGATCGACCACCACGAACTGAAGCTTGCGCGCCGGCAATGGCGGAGCCGCCGCGCGGACAAAAGGAGTAGGAACTAGGCGGGGCCGACTAAGCGAAACCACCACGTCGTAGAATCCTTCCCGGGCTGGCACTGGGATCTTGACACCCTGTATTGCCGCGATCTCTCCATCAGCATCGGTTCGTACGTTCTTGACCTCGTTCCACAATTCACGACTGACGCGTCCTTCGAGCAACTGAATGCTCATCTTGTACGCCGTATTGGGCGGCAGCCCCGTTTCGTGGGGAGTGATGGTGAGTTGAAAAGCCTCCTCGGGCGAGAAGACGAGTGCATCTCGTCGAAAGTCGAGTCGCAGATGGTCGCCGGGCGCACGCCGCACGACAAGCGAGTTTCGTTGGTCGTCAATCGAACGCGTATGGATCTTGGAGATGAGCGTCGATATCGTCACCTGCTCTTGATGCTCTTCGGTGCGTTGGCCATCGGGAGTCAGCGAAACCGTAAGCAATGCGTCTCGCGGCGCGGTAACCAACACATCGATTCCATCGTAAGTACGGGGGCTGCGTCCATGCACGCGAAGCTTCCCGTCCGAGACTTCGATCGACCCCGGGATGTTCGGCTCCAATCCCAACGGAGTTGCATCGGCGAACGATCCTTCGGAAATCGAAAGTTCAGCCTGCCAGGTTCGTGGCGCGCCGTTTCCCCAGGCGATGCGAAGTCGAAGATTCGTTTCCTGGGACCGAGCCGACGATGCGATGAGCAAAGCGCAGCAGCAAGCAGCCACCGGAATCATCCGGAGTATCGCGCGCTCAGCACACCCTCGACGGCGTTCCTTCGCCGATGGTGAAATTTGCGGACATCCTTGTCCGAGCATTTTCGATATAGAGGGATTAAGTTTTGCTGCGTGGAAAACTTCCGCAACGTGGAAGGCTTCCGCAACAAGGAGCGGAATTATAGACAGCCCACTGAAATTCTCGCCAGCCCGGAATTAAGCGTGGCGGCTAAAATGATGGAGGCCAGCTACCAAGCCGTTTTTCGAAACACTGGTCGTTGTTCTTAGGGAAAAATTGCTTTCCGGACAATTCTCGACATCCTTGCAATCTCCCTATTGCTAGCGGACCGATAAGCATGCTAGTCGATGCCTGCGACGAGAATCTCGGAAAGAGGATGCAAGTCAGGCTCTTCGTCGCCCTGAACGGCCAGCGTAAAGTCGTGGACCGCGGCTTCCAATTCCACGACAATGTCCTGGCAGCGGTCCGCGATTTCGTTCACCTCCCAACGATCGTCCGGCTTTGCGTAGAGGCGGTTCGATTCGCCGTCGGATTGAAGAAACCACGCGCGCGTCCGAATCGATAGTTGTTCCGCATGGATCGACAAGGCCCGATCATCTCCCGCGACCGTTTCCCCTCGGGCCAGACTTAGCAAACTCTTGCCATGCCTGGCGGTGGGCTGATCTTCAGGTGCGAACCAGTCCAAGAGGGTCGCAAAGAGGTCCACCGGTTGGACGATCGCCGCGCTACGCTGGGCCGCGAACTGTCCTTCCGGCAGCCGCACCATGAACGGCACATGCAGAAGTTCTCCATAAAGGGCGTCTCGGACCGGGCCGATGATGTGATGCTCGCCGAGTGGATAACCGCGCGCGGACGTAAGCACAAGCAGCAGGTCGCGGTCGCGATAGAGCGAATCCACGGCATCCAGTAATGCTCCCAAGCAGACATCCGTTAACGCGACCTGGCCGGCATAGGCATGCGTGATTCCTAGCAATTCATCGGGATCGAAATCGGGTGAGATTTCAAGGGCCGGGGGTTGGACGAAATCGGGGGGCAGAGGATCGTCCTCATCGGCGAACTGGTCTCGTAACGCCGACGGCGCGTCCCAAGGACCGCTCATGGCGTCCGCGTGAACCCATAACAAACCGGGCAAGCTTCTCGACTGTAAATAGTCGATCGTTTCCGCGCACAGTCGGGCAATTTGTGTTTGTCCAATTTCAACCGCTGCTTTGGCCGCCGGGGCTGTCGCCACCTTCACGGTTTCCGAAAAATGAGAAGCCATCAACAATTCGCCGATCGGCGTCGCATCGCTAATCAAAGCACTCTCGACTCCCTGCGAGTCTAGCCTTTCCGGCAAGCTCGGCGAATCGGCCGCCTTGCCAGCGTGGGCCGCATGCAATCCTTGCCAATACGACCGATACAATAAATCAATCCGTGGGGAATCGATCAGCGCGGTGTCAAACGTGAGCGATTGGGCCGCCAACCGATTCAACTGGGGCGTATCCAGCCACGTGTTTCCATACGGACCTAGAAATCCCGCTCCCAATCGATCCAGGACAATCACCATCGCGTGTTTTGGTTTGGGCATGCGAGCAGGTTAGCCTTATCAAGTGCCAAGTCAAGTCTTGAATTTCAGGCACCGGCAGCCGAGCGTTTGCCTCAACCGGCGCGGCAGGCGCGGTCGCCTGCCAGACAAAATGCCCGAGTTGCGATAGACTGAAAGCATGAATGAAGATTTGGAGCAATTACTCAGGTTTCGTCGGCGTCCCAAAATGCAGGACGCCACTTTGGTCCTGGCGTTTTCCGGCTGGATGGACGGAGGCGATGTTTCGACTGGAACGGTCGAGCGGCTGGTGGAACTGGTCGACGCGAAACCCTTCGCGGAAATCGACGCCGAGTTGTTTTACATTTACAACTGCCCCGGTCCCATGGAAATCGCCGCGATGTTTCGGCCGCATATTGAAATCGAAGACGGCCTGGTCAAACAAGTCGATATGCCGTCGAATACGTTTTATTACTACGAAGAAGCTCAACTCGTACTGTTCGTCGGCAAGGAACCCAATCTGCGGTGGCGCACGTTTGGCGAGTGCATCTTTGAGCTCACGAGGACCGTCGGCATCAAACGCATTGTGTTCGTTGGCTCCTTCGGGGGCAGCGTCCCCCACACACGGGAACCGCGATTGTTCACCACTTGTTCGGACGAGTCGCTGTTGCCTCAGATCGAACAGTATGGTGTGCGGCGCACGGGCTATGAGGGGCCTGGTTCGTTTACGACTTACCTCATGACTCAGGCGAGCCGTGTCGGCTTGGAAATGGTCTCCTTGGTCGCGGAAATACCGGGCTATCTGCAAGGCACTAATCCCATGAGCATTGCCGCGGTCACTCGGCGGCTATCCACGATTTTGAAGTTGCCGTTGAAGCTGGATGACCTTCAAAGCGCGGGCACGCAGTGGGAACTCGAAGTCTCCAGCGCGGTGGAGGAAGACGAAGAACTTGCCGAACAGGTCCGCCAACTCGAAATTCAATACGACAATGAGCTACCGGAATTTGAAGCCGAAGAGCCGTGAAGGGAGCCGGCCGTCGGTCCACGGTTTTCTGCCCGCGCCTCCCGGGTGAAGTAAACACAGGACAGCACGCGGGAGAAGAACTGCTTTCCGGAGGAGGGCAGGGGAGGTAGAATGATAAATTCGCGTTCAAGCGATTTCCGTTGCGGAAGTACGCGTTGAGATCCGGCATGCGAACAGCAATGAAAAGGAATCGTACAGAAGAAGAAAAAGAACCGTACAAAAGAAAAAGCAAAACCCTGACAAAGCAGGGACGGAAGTGCTTGCACACCTGGTGGTGGCCCCGGTCTTCAAAACCGTTGGGCGGCGTGTTAACCGCGTCGCCGGTGGGTTCGATTCCCATGCACTTCCGCTTTTGATTTCGAAAGTTGTCGGAGCCGGCTCGCCACCATTGTCGCCGGCATCTATCGATCTCCTTGAGTTGTTCGTAGTTGCCTCGGACGTAGTTGCCCCAAACAGGGTCCGCCCCGTCCCAGTCTGTACTCCAGCGTTTGCAGTCCACCAAGGCAGTACGCCAACATGCATCTCGCGGGTCGTTCCCCAAAGCGGGGCACTCGCTTCTGTGTAACATACGGAAAATCGCCTCCATGCTCGGATTGGCTGATGGTCGCCTTCTCGGACACTCATCGCTAACCGATTGTAATGAATGAAGTTGCTGCCGAGACATTCGTCGCGCGGTCTTGTTCCGCGGGCGTCTGGCATTCTGGCAACACACTGGCATTTTGCAATCATTTCTCGAACACGGCGTACCGGAAGCGCGCACTCTCATCCAGTCGCCTAGAATTCAAACTCGGAAATCAAACTCGGAATTCAAACTCGGAAATCAAACTCGGAAAAGCCCCGCGCCATCCACCGGTTTTGTTTAACAAACGGCCGAGCGCGTCAAAGCCCCGCAATCACTCTCTTCTACTTTTTACATTGTACCCAAAAACAGAATCTTCGGCGCGGAAATGAAACCTTCGCCACCGCTGTGAGCTGTTCCGCCGCGGTCAGGTGATTGAACATCACCTAGTTGCAACGACTGCCGTCACCCCGCTAGATCAGCCGCTAGGCAACCTAACGCGGAAACATCCAAAGAGCCAAACGCCGTTCCGTTAATCGAACGTAGCGATGCAGAGTTAGTTGATGGACAGCGGGAAAATTGAAGATAGGGCCGCCAATTCATCTCAACCGGAAGACAGACAAGAAATCACTCTGCCAAACTCTTCGTCTAGGCGAACGCTTTACGGCTCGTCTTGATCCCGTGCAGCCAATGCCGGTCGTGACGCTCGGCTTCTTCAGCCAAACTGACCGCTCGCCCCGCCGCGCGGCGGAACCAGCGGCCGAAATGCAGCACTGTTTCCACCCAGTGGTCGCTCGCTACGTGTAGCCGCTCCAAAATCGGAGCCAAATCCGGCGGAATACGGCCTCGCTTGTCTTTGCGAGCTTGCCGGCCCGTCCAATCCAGCAGGCGCAAGTACTCGGTCAGCGAGACCGGCAGAAAGCCTTTGTTGGAAGCACGGCGCGATCTCGGCGAACTCTTCGCTTCCTGGTGCTCGCCAAGTTCCACCGGACTCAACCAACCGTCCGCCTGCTCCGCGGACGACGAGCGGCTCGTCGGCGCGGTTCGCTTACCCGCGGCTGAGCGACCGTTCGCCCCACCTTTCCGCACCTGAATCCGATCATAAGCCGCCGTAAACCGGCTACTCTCGGGAGTTTTCGCCACGCCCGCGCGGATCGGGTTCAAGTCGACATACACACTGCAAGCCAAAATCGCCGCTTCATCCAACAGCCGTTGGCACTTGTAACGCCCTTCCCAAAACCGCCCCGTGCATTCGTCCTCTTTATTCGCTCGCCGAGCGACCGTTTCGCACAAACACCGCATGAACCAAGACAGGCTCGACAATCGTTTTCGCCGTTCCTCCAAAGCCCGCGAGTCGGCCATCAGCATCTCCAATTCATGAGCCCGAGGTTTGGCCGGGCTGCCGTCCTCCTCGCGGCGACTGGGAAACAAGTTCCACCACCGCCGAGCCACCTCTTTGTCGGACCAAGTGGCCACCACATCCGGCCGATTCCGCAACACGACATGACTATGATTACTCATCACCGCAAAGCCGCAAACATCGATCCCAAACTGGCCCGCCAGAAACTCCAACCGCTGACGAATCCAGCCTTTACGATGATCAAAATTCTTTCCGGAAAACGGATCTTCCCCACAAAGAAACGCCCGCCGCACGCACCGATTCACGCAGTGGTACATACCAACTTCCGTCTCGTCAATCAATTCTTGTCGCGGAATACGAGCCATCTGCCGCTCCTATTTCATTGACCCTATCATCGAATTCACCAAAGCCTAACAGAAATCCGCACGCGGTGCAATCAAAATATGGGTGGCCCTTTTTGTCTACCTTCGATTCCCAGAAGCGAAAACGTCCGAAGTTTTGCCAGCAT
>JAJDEH010000443.1 GCA_029259935.1 Planctomycetota bacterium | reverse complement strand
TTCAGTTCATCACTGTACTCTCGCCGCTTCGAACGACGCTTCTTTCGAGTAGACTTCCGAGTCATTGTTACACTCCTTTGCAATTAGTTTAGCGGCTAAACTAAGCACTTGGAGTGTCCGGCAATTCGGCGCCACCTCAGTTGGATGTGGGGTTCTTTAAGGCGCGTCGCGTTTCGGTGGTGGGCATTGCAAAATGAAAAGTGCAAATTGCAAAATGCAAAATGCAAATTTAAGAAGATGAATTAGCTTGGCCTGTATTTGTCCCTCTTCATTTTTCATTTTGCAATTTTCACTTTGCATTTTTCAATTTGCAATCTGTCACCGAAAAAGCCTGCCTCAACGTCCGTGTTCCATACCAATCACTAAGTTCCGAATATTTCAGTGGCGGCCGAATACTCTCCTGTCAGACGACTTCGTGTCGAGTGTCGAAGGCCGTCGTGAAACTGGATTGCCTCATGGACGGTTCGCACGTTTGGACGGGCGACCGAAAGTTAACGCAAAGACGCAAGGACGGGGAGTCGCAATGCGGGGCTCTATTGCGGATTCGTCCGCTCACAGCTCGGGTGGATGACTATCCTTGCCCAACACTTGCTCCATATAATTACGGTGTCGGCCGAATAATGACAGTATCGGCCGACGTCTTGGCTGCGGGTGGGACGCCTGCACCACAATTTACAACCACAATTTGCTTTTTCATGTGCTCCAAGATCCAAGAGGGAAGCCATGTTTCACAGGGCATCGATGGGCTGGACGCTCGTTCAGCAGAGTTGGCGAGTGCTGAAGTTGGATAAGGAATTGCTGCTGTTCCCCGTCTTCAGCGGAATTGCGTGCTTGCTGGTGATGGCCACGTTCGCGGTGCCGCTGTGGGCGACCGGGTTCGCGGGCGAGGTGATGGCCGAACGGGCCGCCGATCAGGCGGACGCCTTGCCGATCTACCAGATTCTGGGCGGCGTCTTGCTGTTTGCCTATTACTTTGTGAGCTACTTTGTCATTATCTTTTTCAATTCGGCGCTGGTGGCTTGTGCGATCATTCGTTTCAAAGGGGGCGATCCCAATTTGCAGGATGGATTCTCGGCGGCGGTTTCTCGGTTGCCGCAGATCGCTGGTTGGGCGCTGGTCGCGGCCACGGTGGGGTTCATCTTGAAGTTGATTGAAAGCCGGTCGGAAAGAGTGGGAGCGATCATTGCCGGGTTGCTGGGAATGGCCTGGTCGGCCGTGACTTTTTTCGTGATACCCGTGATCGTGGTCGAACGAGCCGGCCCGATCGAAGCCGGCAAACGGTCATTTCAAATCCTAAAGCGAACCTGGGGCGAAGCGCTGACCGCCAACTTTAGTATCGGATTCGTGACGTTCTTGTTCTCACTCGTCGGAATTATTCCCATGGCTTTGGGTTTTGTGGCGATTGGCGCGGGGATGACGGCGCTCGGTATCGCGGCCATCGCGATCGGCGTGATTCTTATTTTGGTCGTTTCGCTGGTTTCCACCGCACTCGATGCGATTGTTGTTGGAGCGCTTTACCTTTATGCCGCCGAGGGGACCATTCCTCAACAGTTCGATGACCAAATGTTCAAACAAGCCTTCGCGCACAAATAGAAACGCCCACGAATAGGAATCGCGAAGGCCAATCTGCCATGTCTAACCAACCAGTCGCGATCGTTACCGGTGGCTCACGTGGCATCGGGCGAGCTATTTGCGTGCGGCTTGCCCAAGACGGCTACGCGGTCGTCGTCAACTATGTCAGCCGCGCGGAAGCGGCCGAGGCGGCGGTCAAGGAAATCGAATCCCTGGGCTCGACCGCAATCGCCATGCGGGCCAGTGTTGCCAACGCGGAAGATCGGCGACGGCTGATTGACAAAACTCTGGATCAATTCGGGCGGCTTGACGTGCTGGTGAACAACGCGGGGATTACTTCGCCGGGACGCAAAGACATCTTGGAAGCGACTGAAGAATCGTGGGATTTGGTATTCGATACCAATCTCAAAGGACCGTTCTTCCTGGCACAGGATGCTGCTCGGCGGATGATTGATTTGATCCAAGATGAAAAGATCTCGCGGGGGACGATCGTCAATGTGTCGTCGATTTCCGCTTATGCTCTCAGCACGAATCGCGCGGACTACTGCCTGGCCAAGTCAGCCATGCAAATGATGACGTGGTTGTACGCGTCGCGGTTGGCCGACGAGGGAATTCGAGTTTACGACGTTTGTCCGGGCGTGATCGAAAGCGACATGACGGCTCCGGTCAAGGAAAAGTACGATCAACTGATCGCGGAAGGCCTGTCGCCCATTCGCCGCTGGGGACAACCGGACGACGTCGCCAAGGCGGTTTCGATGCTGGTGTCCGACGCCCTGCCATTCAGCACCGGCGAGAGAATCAACGTCGACGGCGGCTTTCACATCCGCCGCCTTTAGCGCTTTTGCCGACGAAATTGCCCAACGGCATGATACAACTCGCCGTCATTCCGCGCGGGCGGGAACTGAGGTGGCGCCGAATTGCCGGACACTCCAAGTGCTTGGTTTAGCGGCTAAACTATTTGCAAAGGAGTGTCACCATGACTGGGAAGTCTACTCGAAAGAAGCGTCGCTCCAGGCGGCGAGAGTACAGTGATGAACTGAAGGCGGAAGTCGTTCAGATGATGCTAGACGGCCATAGCGCCCAATCGGTGGCGGACAATCTGGGGCTCAGTGGAACGAATGTTCTTTACCGCTGGAAGAATAAGCTGCTTCAAGAAAGTGGCCCGGCTGCCACGGCCTTGGAGAGTCGTGTGCGGCAGTTGGAGGAAGAACTCCGTCGCGTGGAGCGGGAACGGGACATCTTAAAAAAAGCCCTGGCCATTTTCAGCCGGAAGATGCAAGCGAGGTGTATATGGTCATCACGGAGCTTCAGTCGGAACATTTTGCCGTGACGAAGCTTTGCGAAACGCTCGGCGTCAGTTCTTCGGCCTACTACGATTGGCACCAAGACCGGCCCACCGCTCGGCAGCGCCAAGACAATGGTTTGAGGCCGCTGGTGCGGAGCATCTTCGGAGAACACCGGCGGCGTTATGGCTCGAACTGTCTTGGGTCTTGTCATCCGCGGACAAGTTTCCTGAGAATCCGCTCGCCATCAGTATCAGAGCCACGATTTGTCTAGCAGTCATCGGTGTCGTCCTCAGGTTTTCTTGGTGTCGCGCGGACATCGCAATTTGCCGTTGCCCAACGACTCTAGACTGCCGCAATCCGCGTTGCAAGGCAGCGGAGTCTCGTTCTTGTGCCTGGGCACGAGGTCGAGAATTGGGACGAGCAGAAGGCTCAAGACGGTCGTTACAACGGGGTGCATGCCCGAGCGACAAAGGCTGAATGAGCTACGACCGCGACTGCAGCAGACGCTTCATTCGATCGCGGGAATCTTCGGACAGTTTGACATCCGAATCCGCTTCATCATGCTCGAGTTCTTCGGCGTGCCGCTGAGTTTCATCGTGAATGTGTTGGAGATCCTTACGGAATCGCCAACACAGCCCACACATGCAGATATGCATCCACAGGTTGATGCGTTGCCACCACGTCAACTTGCGGTCGAGCGATTCGGAAACGAGTCTGGTGACTTCTTTGCAACTGAGCATGGTAGCGAGGTTCGGCTATGCCTGTTCTTGATGCCAGCGGCTTTTCATGCAATTAGACAACTGTAATCGTGCGCGGTAAAGCATGACCCAAAGATTGGACGCGGTAATTTCCAGTTCCTTACAGATTTCTTCCGTTGATTGATCGTTCATTTCTCGGAGTACGAAAACATCGGCCTGTCTGGCGGGCAGAGTTTCCAGGCAAGCCCGCAGTATGAGCCAGAATTCCTCGCGTTCCAGCGAGTCGAGTGGCGCGTGACCCGCCGAGCGAATTTCTTTTTGCCAGCTTCCGCCGCGGTCGAACAGCGCTTCCGACGGGTCTGCCGCGTCCTCCGCGTCCAGCGACGTGGTTCGATTACGAGCGCGAATGAGGTCGATGATTTTCCGTTTCAGTATTCCAAGCAACCAAGCCCGCTCCGACCCCTTGGCTTGGTATTGGTCAACATGCCGCAGCGCCGCGACGAATGTTTCTTGAACCACTTCCTCGGCCGCTTCCCCTTCGCGTAAACGCGAAATCGCATAGCGATACAGGTAATCGCCATGTTCGTCGACCCAAGCGGCAGGATTCAGTGTTTTACTGTCCGCTTTGGCTAAGTCGTCCATGATTTGTTGCTCAACGTCATCTGATTGGCAGGCTGGGGTTGATCTCGACTATTCTCGGCGGCAAAGCGGTTGTCGGCAATATGGCTTACCACAAACGTCTTGCCGCCGCGAAAGAGACCTCTTGGACCCAGCAATCAAGGCGACCATCTGACCGAACGGATTCACCACGCCGCGGCCTGGATCATCATAGATTTCTCGGCCCACTCCCGCCGGGAATAAGCAACTCTTCGTCCCCCGGCTCATCTTGCGTGGGATCGCAACCGCGAGTATTTGCCCACCAATCATGACTTGGTGAATCCCTCTCATGACTCTCGCTAGTCGTTGAAGAACGCGAAGTCGTCACCGTCGGCCGCAGAATGACATTCGATGCAACTCTTGAATTTCCCCGCGATCGGCATGCTCTTCTTCTCGGGCGGTGTGGTTGCGATTTTTCCATCGGGCATGAACTTGGCGTAGTACCAGTCCCCGTTTGCCGCGTCGTATCCCTTCGAGCGGTGCATGACGGTGATGGCCATCAACTTCCTATCGGGGCTGTAGTTCTCCTTGACGACCACCGATCCATCCGCCAGATCCTTCAAGTTGCCCGCGGTCCGAGGGCTTAGGTAAACCTTCACGAGCGCCCCATGCGGGCTTTGGCCTTCACTGAAATCCACCGGCGCGCCATCGACGCCGTTCCATTTTGTGTACTGCTTTCCCTGCAGCCAGGACCATAGAATGTCATAATGGGCCTTCCCACTCTCGGCTGCCTTAACTTGTCGTGGTGCATGAGAAAAACTCGTGCCGATCAAGGCAACGGCGGGAATGATCAAAATCAAAAGGCTTCTCTTCATCGTTGTCTCCTAAAAACTTTTGAAGTACGGCAGGCGAGACGAATCCGCGACAGCTAGTTAAACCTCAAGCCATCGGATGGCCTGCTCTGCATGGATGACAGCGACGCTGCCCGTTCCTTACGGAAAAAAGAGGAATTGGTCGCTCAAATTCTTGAGATTCCTGGATAAGATGGCGGCAATAACTTCCCGGTGAGCCGTGAATTACTTGATCCGCTCTGCCACTGAAGGATTTTCTTCAAAATGCCACGATAGAGGGGGGCCGAAAACGGTCCTCGAATCCGTGTAAGTCTGTAGAGAAAACTGCGGACACAACATCCAATGCGACTCAAACACAATTTCCCTTCAATGGGGAGTCATTGATGTTTGACGTAAGCAAGGTCACGAGCCATGAGCGCTGACAGCGTCAATCGCGAACTACGCGACGAAATTACGGCTCGGATGGGAGTATTTCCGTCTTTTTTCAGCATCGGCGCGAAGACTCCCGGCGTTTCCGAATCCTTATGGCAGCAAGCCCAAGTCGCCTACTTGGACAATCCGTTGCCATCGCTCTTCAAGGAGCGGCTATTCACCTATGTATCGCGGTTTTGCTTGGCACCGTATTGCGTCACTCGTCATGCCGCATTTCTAGTGGGATGCGGAAATACCAGCGGCGATCCGAGTTGTCCACCTCTACCGGTGTCGGAGGTCGTGGACATGCTGATGCATCCCAAGTTCAGTCGGGAACAACTGGCTGACGACGTCGAGTTTCTATCGGCACTTGAGAATCGTTTGGATGCGTGGCCCGAGCCTCGTAGCAAAATAGAGGATTGCATTTTCTCTTGCGCGGTTGCCATTTTCCTCAATCCACTTTCCTCCGCTGGCTCCCGGAACGTTTTGCCCCAAATTCTTCCGATCAAGGCATACGACTATTTGCTGCAGTTTCTCAGCTTCGTTCGCTTGGCTCACTTTTGGACGGAACTTCACCCTGGATTGGCGAGGGAAGAAGATGTCCAGCAATTGCTCTCGGAGCAGCATGAGTTGGCGGCCTGGCTAGAGAACTACTCGACCGAAGGAGAATTTGGCGTACTTCAGTCACGAGTCCATGAAAATATTCAAGGAATCAAAACTGTCCTAGGCGATTTGTCGTCGGGACAATCGGCCTCGGCGGAGTCGACTGATGCAGCGATCAAACAAACGACCGCCATTGCCGATTGCTTTGTCGCATTGCAAGACGAGCTAGACCGGACCAACCGTGCCCGGTCGCATCTCTCGAATGAAAAGCAGCAGTTGCAACACTTGGCCGACACCGTGGACGCATTTGTGTGGACTCTCGATGTGCCCTCCGGAAATGTCCAACTGACCGGCAGCGGCTACGTTCGCTTGACGGGAGGCGATCTGTCCACCGGGAGTGATCGGTTCAAACGATGGCGCCAGCTTGTTCATCCCGACCAACAAGGCATTATCGAGAACGCCCTGCAGTCGGCGATCGAAGGAAATTCATTTGAAGTTGAATATCGGGTCCTTGGAATCGACGGCCAAACTCGATGGGTTTCTTCCCGCGGAGTTCCGCGCATCGACGAGCGCGGGCGCGTGACGCAGGTCAGCGGCGTGGTTTGTGATGTGACGGTCCAAAAAATATCAAAGGAAACGCTGGAGGCTTCTTATGCCGCCATGGCCCTGGCCAAGGACGCCGCCGAGTCGGCCGACCGCGCCAAACTAGCCTTTCTGGCGAACATGTCGCACGAATTACGAACACCGCTCAATTCGATCATTGGATTCTCCTCCATTCTGCTCAAGGAACTTGGCGGACCGCTCAACGAGGAGCAGAACACACAAGTGGGGATGGTCAAGAATAGCGGAATGCATTTGCTCGAATTGATCAACGACATCCTGGATGTATCAAAAATCGAGGCCGGCACGATCGAACTCGTCGTTGAAATGGTCGACATGGCGAGTGTGGTTGAAGATGTTGTCAAGGCATTGCGGCCGCAGGCGGACGAAAAGAGACTGCCGGTCAGCGCCGTTGGCTTGCGGCAGTTGGCACCGCTCAGTACGGATCGAGTCCGCGTGAAACAGATACTGATGAACCTGGTCGGTAACGCCATCAAGTTCACGGACGAAGGTGAAGTTCAAGTGAGTTGCCTTCGTACGGAAGACGGATCCTGCATGATCAAAATTCGCGATACCGGATGTGGAATCGCCGAAGAGGACCATCACCTACTATTTCACCCCTTCAAGCAGATCCGCCGAGGACCCAAGGCGTTGCTACGTGGCGGAACCGGCTTGGGCCTTTCGATTTCAAACCGATTGGCCAAGATGTTGGGCGGCAAGATTCAATTTGAAAGTAGCGTGGGCAGTGGGTCCACATTTTCGTTGTTAGTCCCAGCTATCCATGACCAAATAGACATGAGCGCCGCGATGCAGTCGCGCGCACGCCGATGATGATCGAAGCAACCAAGGACAAGACATGATTAAATTGACCTCACTGCTGGAACGTGGAATACCGCAAGTGAATTGCGACATTTTCTTTTGGATCAGATCGAAGCATCGGTTAGATTAGGGACCAGTCACTGAGGTGTGACGAGATGCAGCACGGATGCGGTGCCAACCGTGGGCACAACCGCAGGAATCAGTTTTTCTCGTCACCCTCATTGACTCTGTTTTCGGGCGGGGTCAGTTTGGCGGAGCAAGTCCTTCGCGGTCTCAAGGACACCAGTCAGGTCAATGAAGCGTCGGCGTGTCGCCGCGTATTCGTGACCCATGACCACGACCGTGGTCGCCCGCGTGTTTCAAGAATCACGTCAACATTTTCCAATCAGAATAGCTTGGAAGAAGAGAAATAACAAAGAGCAACAAGATGGCCGAGCAATTCGTATTGTTGATTGAAGACAACCATCAGAATCGGTACTTAACGACATTTCTGCTGGAAAAGAACGATATTTCGATCGTTACGGCCGAGGACGGTAAATCGGGCATCGAGTCGGCCAGGGAGAAATGTCCCGATGTGATCCTCCTTGATATTCAGTTGCCCGATATGGACGGTTTTGAAGTGGCACGCGCCCTTCGAGAGATCCCGCACTTGGCAAACACCCCAATCATCGCCGTAACGTCGCACGCGATGCCCGGCGACCGCGACCGAATTCTGGCGGCCGGCTGCGACGACTATATTGAGAAGCCAATCGAGCCGGATTCCTTTATTGAAAAGGTTCGGCAATACTTGTGAGTCGTCGGAATGAAAACACTGATCGATATTGAGAGAATAGGCGGATAGCGAGCAAAGAATGTCACGAGTTCTCGTCGTTGATGATAATGAGCAGAATCTGCAGATCCTATCCGCTTTGCTGCGCAGCCATGGCCATGAGGTGGACACGGCAACGAATGGCGTGACTGCCTTGGAACAAGCCCGCCAAGCGCCGCCGGATGCGGTCGTCAGTGATATTCTGATGCCGGATATGGATGGATTCATGCTCTGTCAGCACTGGAAGGAAGACACGTTGCTAAGCCAACGACCCTTCATTTTCTACACTGGCACCTATACGGACGAGCGGGACCGGGAACTCGCGATGCGCTTGGGGGCCGAAAAATTTATCTGCAAGCCAACGGATCCGGATGATCTCGTTGCCGCGATTCATGAAGTGCTTGCCGCGTGCGAAAATGGAACTACCGCGATTCACACGCCCAACTCGGACGAAGCCGACCTGCTACGCGCCCACAACCAAGCTCTAAATCGAAAACTGCGTGCCAAAGTTATTGCGTTGGAAACAGCGAATCAACAACTCGAGACACAACTCGGCGAACTGAAGATTGCCCAAACGAAATTGCGCGTCCACGATCGCGCGCTGGCCGACATGCCGACGGGGGTCGTGATCCTCGATTCCCGCCAGGCCGGCAAACCGGCAATTCATTGCAATCGGGCGTTTGAAGCCATCACCGGATATTCCCACGGCGACGTCATCGGGCAACCCTTGCGTTTTCTCGATGACGACCAGCCTCCTCAGCCTGATTTGGATCAGCTCAGAGCCGCGGTCGAAAGAGGCGAAACATGCAGCGTCGTCATCCGAAATCTTCGTCGGGATGGTGGGTTCTTCTGGAATGACCTGACAATTGCGCCGGTCCAGGATCCGGAAGGACGGCTGACGCACTTGGTGGGAATTTGTGTCGATATCACGGAGCACTTGCGCGCTCGGGAAAAATTGAGCAACGTCGAGTCGCAGCTTGCGCATGTATCGCGTCTGTCGACGATTGGTCAGATGGTCGCCGAAATCGCGCATGAGGTGAATCAGCCGTTGTATGCCATTCAAAATTACGCCAAGGCGGCAAAGAACTTTCTGGCCGAAGAAGATTCCGTGAACTGGGCGGCGCTGCGCGTCTGTCATGGCGAGATCAACGACTTAGCGACGCGCGGTGGCCGTTTCATCCAACGGCTAAGGACCTTCGTTAGCCGCACGCAAACTCCTCGTCTGCCTTGCGACCTGAAAGAAATCGTGACCGAATCGGTTGAGTTGCTGAAATTCCACACCGACCGGCTGGGCGTCTCGATGCGGCCAAAGTTGACAGAATCGCCCGCGCCCATTCTTTGCAATCGTTTGGAGATTCAGCAAGTTTTGGTAAATTTATTCCAGAATGCTTGCGATTCGCTTGAGGAAAAAGGGGATTCCTATCAGCGAGAAGTTGAAATTCGTCTGGTCGTTGATGGCCGCTCCGCTCAAATCCGCGTCGCCGATAACGGGACCGGTTTCGCAACCGACCAAGAGAACGCTTTTGATTCGTTCGTCACCACCAAAGAAAACGGGATGGGCCTGGGACTTGCCATCAGCAGGACGATTATCGAAGGGCACGGAGGAAAAATCGAAGTCGAGTCCAGTATGCGCGGGGACGGTGCAACGATTCTTTTGACGCTGCCGATCTATCGGGAACGAGACAATGCAGAATGAACCAATCGTTTTTGTCGTCGACGACGACGAGAATGCTCGCGAATCCGCTTGCATGCTCGTGCGCTCGATGGGCCTGCCTACTGAATCCTTTCCATCCGCGGAGGCATTCCTGAAAGACTTCGATCCGTCGAAACGCGGATGCCTGGTCACGGATTTGCGCATGTTGGGGATGAGCGGCATCGAATTGCTTGAGGAATTGGCAAGACGAAATTCCACATTGCCCGTGATCGTTCTAACCGCCTATGCTCGTACATCGCTTACGGTTCGGGCCATGCAAGCTGGTGCCGTAACGATGCTCGACAAGCCCTATTCCGAAGATGAACTGTGGGACCAGATTCGCCGGGCGTTGCATATCGGGGCCGACCGGGAATCGAAGCGAGAGCAGCAAGAAAAGATTCAAGTGCGGCTGGATCGGCTTTCAGAGTCGGAACGCGAAATCATGAAGTTGATCGTCGCCGGCAAACCCAACAAGGCCATCGCCAGATCACTGGATGTCAGCATGCGCACCATTGAGTATCGCCGGCAGGCGGTCTACAAAAAAATGGAGGTTGCTTCGCTGGCGGAACTTGTCCAACTCGTTGTCGCTGCCGATGATTCACAGCCGCTTGATAAGTAACAGTAGCTGCCGCGGCGAGTGCGGGGAAACCGGATGACGCCCGCCGATTCGCCTTCGATCGCTGGTTTCCAGAATTCTCGCCCTACCGCCTCAGCCTTTTGACAATCGGCCAAGCCAACAGCACCATCGCAATCATCATAAAGAAGAGCGAAACGGGCCGCGTGACCAGTGGCCAATAGCTGCCGCCCGAAGCCATCAACCCAGTACCTAGATGGACTTCGGCCACGGGTGCGAGTACAAACCCAATCACAAACGGCGCGAGAGGGATCTTCAGCTTTTCCATTCCGAAGCCGACCGCGCCGAAGATCAGCATCACCCAAACATCAAACATGCGGTTGCCCAACGCATACGAACCGATGACGCAAAAGACGAGCACGGCGGGCAGCAACAGTTCGCGCGGCGTGTCGGCCAGCCGGGCCAGCCATCCGGCCGTCAGGACCATGAACACGAACATGAAAATATTCGCCAGCAACACCGCGCCCATCATGGTGTAGACGACATCGGGGTTGTCCTTGAACAACAGCGGACCGGGCGTTAGCCCGTGAATCACCAAGCCGCCTAGCAGAATGGCATCGATGACACTCCCTGGAATGCCCAAGGCGACCAGCGGAATTAGCGCCCCACCGACCGTGGCGTTGTTGGCCGCTTCCGACGCGACGATTCCTTCTTCCGATCCCTTTCCAAATTTCTCGGGCGTTTTCGAGGAACTCTTGGCGGCCGAATAGGCCATCACCGAACCGATGTTGGCTCCGATGCCTGGCAGAATTCCGATCCATGTGCCGATCAGCGACGAACGCACCAAATTCACCGCTTGCGTTTTCCAATCCGCCAGCCGCATGAAGATCCCGCGCCGATTGACCTCCACGCGCTCAGCCGCTTGATCGAGCTTGAGGATCTCGTGAATGATCTGGCTGACCGCGAACAGGCCGATCAGCACGGGCAGCAACTTCAAGCCATCGGCCAGTTCGTTCATCCCCAACGTCAGCCGTACTTCGCCCGTGGCCGGCGACGTACCGGGCAAAGCGGCGAAGATGCCCAGCAAGCCAGACAGGATTCCGCGCGTCAACGACCCGTCGGAAACCGCGGCGATCAGCACCAGCGCCACTAGCACTAACGCGAACAGATCAAATGGCGACAGCTTCGTGGAAAGATCAGCCATCGGCCGAGAGAGGGCAACCAAAAACAGCCAGGAAATAATGCCGCCCACGAACGACGCCGTGATGCCCAACCCAAGCGCCCGACCCGGCTGTCCCGCCTTGGCCATCGGATAGCCGTCCAATGTCGTCATCATCGAAGCGGGCGTGCCGGGCATGCGCAGAATCGTGGCCGAGATTAATCCCCCGCTGATCGAGCCGACATACATCGAGACCAACAGAATCATCGCGTCGGCACCATTCATGGCAAACGTCAGCGGCAGCGCCAGCGCGATCAACATCGCCCCCGTCAATCCGGGAATCGCGCCCACCGTAATTCCCAATGCCGTACCGACCACCACCAAGCACAACGGCCAGGGATGGAACAGATTGACAATGGCACTACCAAGTTCATTCATGTCAGTGTCGATTTCCGTCGCGGATCGCTCGCCGATCCTAACGTGTGGATCGGGCACCCAGGATGAACGACCACCTGATCCATGACGATTATTTCCGAGCCGCCGGTGAATCTTCCGTAACGCGGCTGGAAAGCAACGCGACGGCCGAAGCGGGGCAGCTTGCGGAGTGTAACATACAAGCGGTGGCCAACGCGGTTCGTATTGTCGTTCATGGTAGTGCCCCAAAGGAAGCGGCGTAAAGGAGTTACCGCGACGCCGTGTCCATCATGCCGTAATGAATCGAATTCAAAAACGTTTGCAATTCGGCAAGCGTTTCAACTGGGTAGGCGCATACGTCTCGCGCCTCCGCGAGCGGCGTCTAACAACATGTGCCATATATCAAGATGGCAATCACGTGCCCCCTCCCTCTCCATTTTACAAAGTACAGTGCAACTGGTACACCATTAGTTTTCTGGACGATAGTAGCTCGGGTGACGTGCGGATCGCACGACACCGTCCGCTGCTAATCGCCGATGGCCGATCCGTGGAGACGTCTTGCGGGGAAACGAGAAAACCCACGAGCGAACACGTGGTCCATCGTCCAACCTTGCCGGAAGACCGTAAGCTGGATGCTGCGGGGGCCATGTAGGCAGAAAAAGATTCGACACGGCTGGCCCGCGAATCAAGATCCTCTCAGTCAGCTCGAACGCGCCGACTTACACATGGTCAGCGCGTGGGTGGACGGAATGAGCCTCTGTCTGGGGCAAGTCGCCACCGAATCCAAAAGCAATGAAATCACGGCGGTGCCGTTGCCTTTCGAGATGCTCGACATCAAGGGAGCGGTGGTCACGCTCGACGCCATGAACTGCCAACAGAATATCGTTGAGCAGATTGTCGACCAGGGGGCGGACTATGTGATCACCGTCAAAGGGAACCAGCCAAGGTTGCTGGAGAAGATTACGAAAACCTTCATGGAGTATCATGAAAACGGCTGTAGCGTCCTGCTTTCGCCCCTCGTAGACGCTCGCCAACTTGAAGGATCTCCACGGAAAGCTGTACCAAGTCCAAATATGAGCCCCGACCGGACGAATACACCAAGCGAAAGGGCTCACTCCATGAAACTCCCGCAGATTCGCTTGTCCAACCTATTTCTCCTAATCGCGCTGTGCGGAGCCTTGACGGCCTGGCTGAATTCCCGAGCCGAACTCGTCTCTCAAGGCGAAGAACTCCAGGCAGCCCGCACAGAGGCCTTGCTCTTGCATTACGCCCGCGAACGTCTACGGTCAAAGTACCGGAGTACCGTTATTGAGCAGAGCGCACTCGCGCAAAAAAACCAAAAACTCACGCGCCAAAACCAGCAACTTGAACGCACGATTGAGAGCGGCGGCGGATGGTATCACACTGCGGGCGGCATCTTCCGATCAGATTGGGAATCGGAGTAAACTGGTGCGCCCCAACGAGCACGTGAATTTCAAGGCACACGAGAACACGGTGGCAAGCGAGCCGGAGTTTTCGTTTCGGAAACGGGCTTAAGATCGCCGCAATCTGGCTACGAATTCTGATCGCTGTTAGAATCACGGTGGGCGAACTTGACGGTCGAGATGAGATCTTTATGGCAGATCAACCCCCTCGAACGCGCCGCTGGTTTTCCTTCAGCTTGCGGGCCTTCCTTGTGGGTGTGTGCTTGATTGCGATTGTCCTGATGTTCTTGGCCCATCGCTGGCATCGCTACCAACATCAGAAGGCAACGATTGAATCGCTGCTCAGCCCCGAGCTACAACTCGAATACTACCCCGGATCGCGTTTACCTGGATGGAAATATCTATTCACGAACAAACAGTTGGCCGATGACGTCCGTCATATCGTTACATGGACGAATCCGGGTAAACCAGTGGACCTTAACTTTGTGCGGATGTTCCGTAGGCTTGAACAGATGCACGTGATCGGTGGCACAATATCGGATACCACACCGCTCGCGGACTTGACCCAGTTGAAGGAACTCTACCTCGCGGAAGCCAGCGTGACCGATCTAACTCCGCTGGTGGGCTTGACGCAGTTAAAGGCCCTCAACCTCAGGGACACCAGCGTGACCGACACCACACCGCTGGCGGGACTGACGGAGTTGAAGCACCTCGACCTCGCGGGGACCAACGTGACCGATCTCTCTCCGCTGGCGGGACTGACGAAGTTGAATCTCCTCGACCTCGCGTGGACCAACGTGACCAATCTCTCGCCGCTGGCGGGACTGACGGAGTTGACGCACCTCAACCTCGCGGGGACCAACGTGACCGATCTCACGCCGCTGGCGGGACTGACGGAGTTGAAGCACCTCAACCTCGCGGGAGCCAACGTGACCAATCTCACCCCGCTGGGCGAACTTGGCAACGTTAACATCCATCTCCACGACCACCACAAAATAACAATCCCAGTGGAATTGCAGGGCCGTGTCAAGATTGGCGGCTACCCACTACCGTATATACGAGCACGTTGACGTAAGTCGTTTAATCACGTCAAAAACGGTACTGAAAAGAGAAGTTGCGAAGCGTTTAGTTGCAACGATTTAGGAGTTGACGAACCGTCTTAGGAAACCGTTGCTCTAACCCTTAGCTACCGGGGCTAAGTTGTTGCGGCACTTCACTTATTGCATCTTCGAAAGCGAGCTAAACAACGGTGCCAGCTAAACAACGGTGCCAGAAGCCGTTTTCAGCAATCTGGTCAAAATGGCGAGGATCCTATGAATCAGAAGAGTACGGTCGTCGGACAATTGGACGTCTTGATTGAGGTACTTTTGAATGCCAGGGACCGTCAAGACGATGACTCGTTCGTAAGCGCGTACAATACGGCAATTACCCTTTGCCAAAAAGTTAATGACGCGATTGCAGTGAACGACATTTCGCTAGCCGAGGGTTGCGCGGGTAATCTCGACTACTTTTTTGGAGATTCACTTCCATTTGAAGATGATACAGAACGGGAGTTTCTCCGTTTTGAAGAAGTTTTTCGACAGCTAAAAAAAGTGTTATGACCGAGAGATCAAGTCGTCAATTTGGAAGGGGCGCGAGCGGGGACATTTTAAGTGATTAGCCAAGGTCATCTCCGTGGCCGCCAAAAAACAGCATGTCCCCTTTTGATCGTCCTCGTTCGATTCTTGGCCGCCATCTTCACTCTCTGCGGCCTACGGGACGATCCACGATGGCCTCGCGCCGCTCGTTGATTATTTTCCGCCCTCCCTGCCAAGCACGAGAAGCTGCGTCCTACTTTATCGGACGTGCCTCGCTCTCAAGGCTTCTCGGGGTGCCGGAAGAATCGGATTTACAATTCCCAACGGCGCTGCCAGAACTCCCTAAGCCTGTCAAGCATGAAAACCGCGTGTGCCAGTCCTTGTTCAGGATGCCCCTCCGCACGCGCTTTGAGAATCAGAACTTCTAATTCTTTGAGAATCTGGGTTACAAATTCTTTTTCAAGATCCGCGAATTCCTCCTCTTCAGGCAAAGAACGCTTCGCTTTGATCTGCAGTTCAGCGAGGCGTTTAGTCTTTTCCTGATCCAACATTTCTTTGCTCCTCTTAAATGCGAGTCTCGACTTAGTCGCCGGCTTCAAACGTCAAGGCGGGTAAGCCGTTCTTGTTGAACAGATTGGCCCAGGCCCTATTTTGTGCATAGCCATAGCGGATGCGTTGTGGCTTGGGCACGTCGTTCGCCGTCAGAACGATGGTCTCTCCTTCGATCTTGGCTTCGGCCCACTGCCACTTCCCGTCGCTGCCGGCCAGAGCGAATCCGTGGATATTGCTGGCGTGGGCGGCGGTCAGCCCTTGACCGACATGGTCGAACTCAATCACGACTTGGCTGCCTTTGATCTTGTGAGCGCGGTAGGTCGGTCCATAGGCTTGGATGCCGGTTCTGTACACTTGGCTAAGAGCCACTTCGGCCGCGCGATTTCCATAGCCCCACTTGTTGGTCGGATGAATGCCCGAGCCGAGATCGCTGGCGGGGACCATCCAGCCGTTGGGGGTATCCCACATCAACCGCACATAAAGGAAGCGTTGATCTCCCGCGGAACCGAGCGCGTCGATCCGGGGCAGTTGCTCGACGAAGGGATTGCCATTGCGAGTGATCGGGTTTTCGTTGGAAAAAGCGCAGCCACCACCGCTCGGCTTTTGCACGAAAATAAACGGAAGCTCGCCCTGCCCCCAAGCCTCTCGCCAGCCACGAATGAGTTCGCTCATCATGGTGTGCTGGTCGATGCCGACCACGCCGCTGCGCCCTTCGCCTTGGTCCCACAGCACGCCGCGAATTCGGTAGCCGGCCGCCGATTGAATATATCGCTCGTACAATCCCCCGATTTTTCCCCCGCGGCTCGACTCACCTGGATTGCGGGGCGACTGCGGCTTTCGGCCCCGTAGTTTTTCTCCTTTGGCCTTCGCCGCCGCGGATCGCTTTTCCCAGACGGCCAGTTTGGCGTTGTAGGTTTTTAGAGCGGCTTCGCGGTCGAAAGTCTTGGCGTATTCGGCCACCACTGCTTTGCACTTTTCGCTTGTGGAATACGTTTCCGGCGGAATCCAATATCCAGACGGAGTTCCGCCGACGGCACCCAGAATGAGCCCCACCGGCACATCGAGTTCGCGCTGCAAGCGCTCGCCGAAGGCAAAGTGAAGTGCCGAGAATCTCGCTACCGTCTCGGCGGTCGCTTCGGTCCATGTCGGCCGCGGCCCGCCTTGCATCAGTCGCATCTGGGGGAACGGCGCCTTCGCGGCAAGTGCGGCGAGCGTTTCGTCGTTCTTCGCGTAGGAAGCCACTCGACCCGCCATGTTCGATTGGCCCGAACCAACCCACACATCGCCGACCAGCACATGCTTGACCACGGTTTTTTCACCGCCCTCGGCCTGAGCGGTCAGGGAATGCGGTTGTGCTGACGTCTTCAGCGGCTTCAGTTCGACGCTCCATTTACCATCTCGATCAGCCTTGGCGGAAACTTGTTGGTCGGCAAACGAAACCGTGACGTTGTCGCCGGCGTCCGCCGTACCCCAAATCACAATCGGCGCTTCTCGCTGCAGCACCATGTAGTCGCTAAATACACTCGGCAGCTTGACTTCAGCCTGTACTTCGCACGCGAAGAGGCAGATGACGATGACAACGAGCAGGGGGAGTTTCACGTTCATAAAATGGTTTCCTTCCAGTCCGTCGTGACGGCTTGAGTTGGTCTCGCGCACAATGCTTTCTATCCACGTCCAGCTATTGAGTTAGTGTAACTCTCCCGTTGTGATAATGCAGTAGCGGGCCTGATGTCGGAAATGGATTTCGCTGACGGGAGTTGATCTCGCCGATCTCGCTTTCCGTCAACGGGGCGTCTGGCCTCGGGATTTAGGCCAACGCGGATGCGAGAATCCAAGGAAATCAAGATCTCAGCGCTGCTTGCCGCATCAACTTGTCCGTTTCCCGGTACGCTTCCGCCACCCACTCGACGATCTTGTCGGGCTCGGGTGAATACTCCAGTTCGATTGAGATCGCGCCGTCGATTTCCAGATCCTTGACTTCCCGCAAATACGGTTCGAAGGGCACCACGCCCCGCCCTGGCGGCAGGTCACCGTGAACCTTGCCGTCGCAATCGGAAATATGAACGTGAATCGCTTTGCCACGCAGGCGGCGCAACTCTTCCGGAGCGACGTCGGCAAGCAGCAAGTGAGAGATGTCGATATTGGCTTTGACGGCCTCATGATCGCAGTCGTCGATAAACCGGACCATCGTATCGACGGAATTCACCAGCGACAGTTTGAATGGTTCGAGTTCCAGGGCGATCTGAACGCCCAAGTCGGCCGCGTAGTCACCCAGGATCTTGCAATTCTCGACGCCCGTCTTCCATTGTTCGGCGGGCGGAATTACCTCCCGTTGCCAAATGTACTCGCCCAACACCAGCAGCAGATTTTTCGCTTCGTATTCGTAGACCAAGTCCAGATATTTCTTTACCCGGTCGATATGAAACTGCTGCACGCTGGAGTTAAAGTCGATCAATCCGACCGCCACGCAGCAAATCGACATGATGGGCAAATCCAGCCTGTCGCATTCGTCCTTGATCCGTCGGCGTTCTTTCACATCGGCTTCCAGCGGGTCGATGAAGATGTCGATGCAGTCGAATCCGAGTTCCTTGGTCTTTTGAATCCCAAATACGGTGGGCTGATCGGCCTGTACCCAAGCCGAATTGATCAAGCCGAGTTTCATGATTGACGAACTCCCGATATGATGGCTAGAGAACCCGCGATACGATGCGCTGGCATCGATCATAGTATGCCGCGTTTCGGTTGCAAGCGGCAGTCTGCCCGACAAAAACTACTGAAATCCAAACCCAACGCACGAGTCATGACCGAGAAAGCCGACAAGCCTGGCCCCAGCAAACGACAGCAGTTGATCGTTAGTGGTGTGTCGTATTTTCTGTGCGTGGTGTTTGTCCTGTCCGGCTTCTACAAACTGTTTGCTTGGAACGCGGCGGTCGAGCAGTTTGAACAATTTGGGTACGCCCCGTGGTTTGTCATTGTCACTGTTCTTGTAGAGATTATGGCCGCCGTGCTGGTCGCCTGGCCGCTGACCCGATACTGGGGAGCTACTTTGATTGTGATCACGATGATTGCCGCGATGTTCAGCCAATTGAAGGCGGACGACCCGGTGGGAATGCTGGCACCTTTTATCTTCTTCTTGCTGGCTAACGTCGTGACTTGGTATGGGCCGCTGAAACGCCCCGATCAGGAAAGCGAAGCGTCGACGGGGGAACCCGCCAAAACCTCTTCCTGACGCCTTGTTAACTAAACGCGGAGCTAGACGGTCGACCAACGGTGGTCGGCGCGAAGGTCAAGCCGCCGCAGTTGTGTTCGCCGTGAAATTGGATCCGCATATCGATCCGTCAGTACGGTGATGGATTCTCGCCTGTTCCGTTCCGGCTACAATGAGGGGGCGATATTGGAGGGACCGCGAAGGTTGAGCGAGCAGTCCTTGACGCGCTGTAAGTCGCTGCTGGAAGTAGTACAAGTGAACTAGAACGGACGAATCTTTGAATCCCGCATGGGTGAGAGTGGAGCAATGAAGAAACGAAACCGTGTCGCCGCAATGAGTGCCTCCGCAAAGCGTGCCTCCACAAAGCGTGTCGCCGTACGGTATCTCGCCTTGATGTGTCTGTTGGCAGCGATCCCCGCCTTGCATGCCAAGCAGCCGGTGAAACGCAATGTGTTGCTCATTTCGATCGACGACTTGAACGACTGGGTCGGTTGCCTGGGTGGCCATCCGCAGGCGAAGACGCCGGCCATTGATTCGCTGGCCCAACGGGGAACGCTGTTTGCGAACGCTCACTGTCAATCGCCGGTTTGCAATCCTTCTCGCGCGAGCCTGCTGACTGGACGCTATCCGCATTCCACGGGGATCTATTTTCTTTCGCCTGGCTACCAAGCGGCCCCGGCGCTGAAAGATGTCAAGACCATGCCCGAACGGTTCGCCGACGTTGGGTATCAGGTCATGGGCGTGGGTAAGATTTTTCACAGCAGAGGCAATCAGGTATTCGCCAAAGTCGGCAGCTATGGCGGCGGCATGGGCGGCTTTGGTCCGCGGCCGAAGAAGAAGATCAGCCAACCGCACGGCCACCCGCTGTGGGATTGGGGCGCTTTCCCCGACAGCGACCAGCAGATGCCCGATTACAACGTCGCGAACTGGGCGATCGAACGGCTGGAAGGCGATTACGACAAACCGTTCTTTCTGGCTGTCGGTTTCTGGCGGCCGCACGTGCCCATGTTCGCCCCCAAGAAATGGTTCGACTTGCACCCGCGCGAGCAAGTGAAATTGCCGGCCGTGATCGAGAACGATAATGGCGACATCTCGCGCTATGCGTGGGAGCTGACTAACTTGAAGCACGTGTCGCCCATGCACAAGTGGGTTAAGGAAGCCGACCAATGGGAACACGCCGTGCAATCCTATCTCGCGTCGACGTCCTTCGTGGATCATCAACTCGGCCGCGTGCTGGCCGCGCTGGACAAGAGCAAGCATCGTGACAATACGGTCATCGTGTTATTCGCCGATCACGGCTTTCACTTGGGCGAGAAAGAGCGGTGGGCTAAACGAACGCTGTGGGAAGACGGCACGCGTGTACCGCTGATCGTGGTCGATCCCGCTCACCAAGGTGGCCAGGTTTCCACCAAACCGGCCGAGCTGATCGACATTTTTCCGACGCTGCTCGCACTGACCGGGTTGGCGCCAGATGCGGCCCAGGAAGGCCAGAGCCTCACGCCTTTGCTAGACGATCCCCGCTCGGGCAATTGGCGGCATCCGGCGATCACCAGTTTTGGACCCGGCAACCACGCGGTGCGCACTGAACGATACCGTTACATCCATTACAACGACGGATCCGAAGAGTTCTATGACCATTCCGATGATCCCCATGAATGGCACAATCTCATCGCGCCGGGAAAACCTGTATCCGCCCGTCTTGCGGCAACGGTTGAGCAACACCGCGTTCAACTCCCGAAGAAGGAACACGCCCTGCTGCCCGGCGGATCGACCGGGCACAATGCCTTCAAAGCAGCCGAAGCAAACCGGAAGAATGACTAACTCAGAAACTGGGCCAGTGTGAGTGTGACCAGCCAGCACGTTAAAAGGCAAAGTGGGACCACAGGGACTCGAACCCTGACCCGCCTGGGTAAAAACCAGGGATGCTGCCGCTAACACCTCAGTCCCATGTTGCTCGTTTGTTCGCCACTCGAATCGGCGCGGTGGGAGTTGAACCCACGGCCTGCGTCTTATAAGGACGCCGCTCTCACCGTTGAGCTACGCGCCAGGGAAATGAGCTACGCGCCAGCAAAATGCGCTACGCGCCAGGAAAATAAGCTACGCGCCAGCGAAAGTAGGGCCGGCGGGAATCGAACCCACTCAGGCAGATTAAAAGTCTGCTGTGCAGCCTTTACACCACGACCCCATGAATTGGTCGGGGGCCTGCGTTTCAATCGGCCGGGGCGCGTCATGGTTCTTCTCTTGATTGTTAAGTGTTGCTAGATGATTCAGTGGTAGCCCTGAGGATCGAACTCAGCGCGACCCGCGTATCAGGCGGATTTGGGCGACCAGCCCTCGACTACCTTCAAAGTCCTTTAAAGTCGGGTACCCCGGAGTCGAACCGAGACCCTCCTGCTCCCGAAGCAGGCGTGCTTCCTTCTGCACCTCTACCCGTTAAGCGAGCTGGCGGGACGACTGGCATTTCTCTGCCGTTTGTTCGGCCAACTCCAACGAAAAAACCCGATGTCGTTCGCGACACCGGGTTTTGATGGATCCCATCAGAATTAGCCTAGTGTCACAAACGCAAACGATGCGCGGGCCTGGTCTTCGCCAGCGGCGAGCCGATCCGCGTTATGGGTTTGCATTTGATCGTGAGACTGAACCGGTAACTCATCACTAACCTTGTTCTCGCGCGAATTTGGCGGCCATTCAGCCGCTGGATTGCGTTGTTGTTGTACTGACTATTTAGATGCCACTATCTCCGAAAAGGTTCACGAATTTTTCGCCCGGCCCGGAGAAATGACTGTACGAGCTTTCGGGATCGCGCTCGGCGATTTTGTGGATTTGAGTAAAGTCTTATTCGACCAATCAGAAACTGCAATTGACTCAGGCGATCGCTGGTATAGATTTGGGCCAGACCTCGCTTCAGTAATTGATGGTGAATCGGAATCATGACAAGCCGCTTAGCGGATACCAAAATCTTCGGCGTGGTGGCGGTTGCCGTTTCCGACGACCGATTTCTGGTCATTCGGCGATCGCTGCACGTTGCCGCTCCCGGGGCCTTTTGCTTTCCCGGCGGCAGGGTCGAAGCGGGCGAATCCGAAGAAGCCGCTCTGGCGCGAGAAATGACGGAAGAACTGGCGGTCGAGGCGGCTCCGATAAGACGTGTTTGGCGGAGTGTAACTTCGTGGCATGTCGAACTGGCGTGGTGGTTGGTGCGGCTGGACTCCGCGGAGAAGATGCGGCCCTATGATCGAGAAGTGGCTTCCGTTCACTGGCTGACAGGGCCACAAATGCGCTGGCTGCCCGGATTGCTGGAAAGCAACAGCCAATTTCTCGACGCGCTAGACCGAGGCGAAATCGTGCTGACGCACTGAGCGGACCGCCAATCTCGCTCACCGCGCGAACCTTCAACCGCCGCCCGCACCGAAGGCCGATGGCACCACCAGCACAAGCACGTGCAATAACGCGGCCGCGTAAACTGATCCAAGCAAGTCGTCGGCCACCACGCCCCATCCCGCCGGAAGCTTCTCCAGCCGTTTGGCGGGTGGGATCTTTATGATGTCGATAACGCGTGTGAGCAGAAACGACCAAGGAACGGCAATCCACAACGACATCTCACTGTAAAACGGCCACCACAGCAAAACCGTCAACAGAAAGCCGGCCACTTCGTCGGTCACAAATCGACTGGAGTCCTTCTCTGAAAAATGATCTTCCGCCCAGGGTGCCAAGGCGATGGTGACCCAACAGCTCAAGATCAGGGCCAGCGCGATAAGGACGACTTGCAACCAGTAAGGAGAGACAAAAGCCGCGATGGGCACGAACAGGACGACGCCGATAAGGGCTCCGGCCGTGCCAGGGAAGATCGGCGAATATCCTAATCCGAAACAGGTCGCAACGACTTGGTAGACTCGGTCTTTGCCGGAAGCCATGCCGGATTTACCCACCTTGTCGAACCAAATTCAGGAGCCATTCGGTGACGCTGATGTCGCGCGAACCGAGGATCGCAACAGCGATAAATACGCCGTACAGAAGGCACAGAAAGATGGCCTTGAACCGGGTAAGTTGCCGCTTGTGCCACATGACCAGCAGCGTGACCACGGTCAAAACCGCCAGCAGCAATCGCAAGTCGACCAATCCGGCCAGCGCTTCGCCGTTCGTGGTGAGCGAAATGGGTTCCCAATTCTGCAGGGCGGAACTCAGTATCAAGGGTATGGCCAGGCAGACGCAAATGTCGAAAATATTGGATCCGAACGCATTGGAAACCGCGCCGGAATCGTCGCCACGCATCGCCGCTCCGACCGACAGAAACGTATCGGGCACCGAAGATGCGGCCGCGGCGATGATGACCGCCACGAAAAAGACATCCACCTGCAGATGATGCGCGGTCTTATAGGTGACCTCGACCAGCCAGTAGCAAGCCGCGGCCGCGATCACCGTGGAAATCAAGATGACCAGCCACGACGTCAGATGATTGAGTGGAATTTCAAACAGACCGAAAAAGACGCCGGCCGAGTCGTCTTCGTCATCATCGTCTCCAAGATGCCTGGCCGTGATTTGATCGACCAACACGTGGCTCACTCGGATCCCGTCTGCTCCCAAGGCTGCCACGACATCTTTGGAATCGTCCGCGCTGGAGACGCCCACGGATTCGATGTGCGCGTGAATCGCTTTCACGCCGCGGCGATGGGAACGCGCGTGCAGGTACAATTGGCAGACATACGCCGCATAGAGTACCAAAAACACGACTCCCATCCACCATTCCATCTCTGGTAATGACAGGAAAATGATCAGCAACACCGAACAGCCCAGGAACCACAGCCCATCGCGCGTAATCACCTCCGGATCGACATCGATGGTCGGGCGACTCTTGCGGAAAAAGGAGATAAACAGCGCACAAAACGCCGGAATCAAAATCATGTTATAGACGGCGCTGCCGGCACAAGTGGCGATCGAGGCACCGAAACCTTCCGATGCCTTTTCGCGCTGAGCGTCAGATATTGACGGCGCGACTGCCACGTTACCCGCTGTCGCGGTCTTCTCCGGATTCGTTGCGGCCGTAATGCGGCCGGATGCCATGAACGCCACCAGCACGAAGAAGATTCCGGTAAACAGTTCGGGCATCGAACTGGCGACGGCATCGAGCGTCGCGCCACGTACCGACCCAGGAATATGCAGCGCTCGGCCAATCCACTGGGCCGCGTCGGCGAAGGGATCGCAAGCCTGCCAAATCACCACGGAGATGACGACCGCCTGCGAGAGTAAGTAGGCGATGTGCAACCATGATCCAACGGGCGCTCCATGTGACTGATATCCAAACACCGCCAGAGCGACCAGCGCGGCCACGGTGACAAGAATTGGAATAAAGCTAAATCCGGACTCTTCAGAATCGGCCGGTTTGTCGCCGTTCTGATTCATAGACAGTATTTCCTGGATCGGCGTGCGTCGGAATTGTTGGCGGACCAGCGTCCAACAGAACGGCGACTACGGGTGGGAGCCATTGGGAATGAGGAACGAGATTCTAAACTGTAGGGAGCTATTCGTCAGGGGTGGGAGAATCTCGGCACGGACGCGGCACGGCTCATGATCCGCTTTCGATGCCGTCAAATTTTCTGAGAAAATGATAAACAGCGCTCTTCAGTTCGCGGGCCGAGGCACGAGAGTATTCAATGTCAAACCAAAGAATCTTACCTTCCGCGTCCAGCAAATAAGTTCGCGGCAGCCGTTCGGTGGCGATCAGGTCCAGCGCCGCGCCATCCGAATCCAGCAGCGAAGCAAAACGGCCCTCCGGCGGGGCCACGTCCTTCACCAGATCCGCGGTATCCCCCGTATTCACGGCAACCACCGCCACTCCGTATTGAGAAAATGCATCAAACGTTTCCCGGCCTAGACGTCGAAATTGCTCGACGGCATACGCATTCTGCCGATGCCAGAATAGGACTACCGTCAATCTTTCACCGTACAAATCGGCGAGACGATGTTCGTCCCCCCGTAGATCCGGAAGCGTCATATCCGGCAGCGAATCGCCCACCTTCACTTTGCACATCTCGGCGTGTGCTTCGCTGAGTACCACGGTCGGTACACCCAAGTCGAGGATCGGAGCCGGCGGAATAGGAATTGCCTTTTTGGGAACCGGCGGGGCGACATCCGCTTGCACGACGGGTTTCGTCGTGGTCGACTCCTTCACTTCCTTGTCGATCCGCGGCGGGTCTTGCGCCGACTCGGCTGGGGACCCTGGATTGGCAGCCGCGTCGGGACTGTCCGCCGTGGCATTCTCGGATATATCACATCCGCCGCTAATCACCATCAACATCAATATCAGACAGGAAGCCGCAGCCAGTGGCAGATACCCATCGATCATCAGACTTGAGAGTATTTTCCGATTCTTCATCGCTATTCGTCCTGAGAAGCGGCGAGCGTAGTTCCGTGTCGTAAGTTTCGCGTTATCTAGTAGTTTCGTCAACGGCATGCAGCCGTGAATTGCAAACTTTCACCGTGTAGGTTGGCGGGGCTTGACCTCCCGAGAACGAGGCGGATAGCCAATCATATGCACTCGCTTTGATGCCGGTTTCATTCCCTGCGCGACGATCGACGATGGTGCCTCACGGCCGCATAGCTTCCCCCGCAAGTAGGATCCTGCTTTCGTCTGAAGTTACACCGGTCCATCTCACTGGGCGATCTTACAGATCACGATCCGATCGACCATAATCGGAACTTCGCCCGGGAAACGGCCTGGTGCGGGGCTGTCCTCTTTTTTCCCAAAAGTTTCATCAGACATCGGACGTTATGGCACTTGTTTCGATCAAGGAGTTGAGCATCGGCTTTCGAGGCCCCCTGTTGTTGGATTCGGTAGACTGCCAAATCGATGCGGGCCAACGGATTGGACTGTTGGGGCGCAACGGAGCGGGCAAGACGACGTTCATGCGGATTCTGAGTGGGGACGTGGAATCGGACGGCGGGGAGGTGCTATTTGCTCCGCTGACCAAAGTCTCGCTACTGCCTCAAGACGTTCCGCGCGACGTCACGGGGCCGATCAAGGCCATTGTCCGCCAAGGCTGGCACGCGATTCCAGCCGACGGCAGGAAGGTAGCGGACCTTGAATCCGAATGGAAACAGGACCACGGCGTCGAGCAAATCTTGTCGCGGATGGAATTGGACGGCGAGGCGCGGTTCGAGTTGCTTTCCTCGGGAATGAAGCGCCGAGTTTTGCTGGCCCAATCGCTAGTCGCCTCACCCGATCTGCTGTTGCTTGACGAACCGACAAACCATTTGGACATCGACGCCATCACGTGGTTGGAAGATTTCTTGGGCCGTTGGCGCGGGACGATGATTTTCGTCACGCACGATCGTATGTTCCTTCGCAAGATGGCCAACCGGATTTTCGAAATCGATCGTGGCCGAGTGTTCGATTGGTCGTGCGACTACGAAACGTTTCTGAAACGCAAGGAAGCCGCACTTGACGCCGAGGAAAAACAAAATGCCCTGTTCGATAAGAAGCTGGCGCGAGAAGAAGTGTGGATTCGACAGGGCATCAAGGCGCGGAGAACCCGCAACGAAGGGCGAGTGCGGGCGTTGGAAAGGATGCGGCAACAACGGAGCGAACGGCGATCCGCGCAAGGCAAGGTAGGTTTGCGAATTGAAGAAGGGGCTCGCAGCGGTACCTTGATCGCCAACGTGGACAACATCTCGTTCGCCTACGACGACTGTGAAATCGTTCACGATTTCACGACCAAGATCGTGCGGGGGGACAAGATTGGCTTGATCGGCCCCAACGGTGCCGGAAAAACGACCCTCTTGAAGGTTCTGCTAGGGCAATTGCCTCCCACGCAGGGAAGCGTTCGCCTGGGAACGAATTTGCGAATTGCCTATTTCGATCAGCTCCGCGAGCAACTGGCCGAAGATCAAACCGTGCAAGAGAACGTCGGCGAAGGCGGCGACACGGTTCAAGTGGGTGGAAGGTCGCAGCATGTGATTGGCTATTTACAGGACTTTCTGTTCAGCCCCGAACGGGCTCGAACCCCGGTTCGGTTTCTGTCAGGAGGCGAACGCAATCGCGTGCTGCTGGCGCGGCTGTTCGCCAAGCCGGCCAACGTGATCGTGTTGGACGAACCGACGAACGACTTAGACGCGGAGACCTTGGAACTGCTAGAAGAACGCTTGGTCGAATATCAAGGCACGCTGTTGCTGGTCAGCCATGACCGCGCGTTCCTCAATAACGTCGTGACCAGCACGATTGCCTTCGAAGCGGGCGGCGTCAAGGAATACGTCGGCGGCTACGACGACTGGTTGCGACAGCGTTCCGTGTCGTCCGCCGAAACGCCGAAAGCCACCGCGGAAAAACCCAAGCCTGCAAAAACGAACAACAAGCAGGCCAAGGTTGCCGGCGAGCAGGCGAAGCGTCGCTTGAGTTTCAAGGAACAGCAGGAACTCGCCGCGCTGCCTGAAACGATCGAAAACCTCGAAGCCGATATCGTGGCGCTTCACGAAGCCATGGCCCAGCCCGATTTCTATGCGTTGCCCAGCAAGCAAATTGCCGCCGAAACGACGCGGCTCGCCGTATTGGAAGAACAACTAGCCGCCAACTATCAGCGGTGGGAAGAACTTGAGCCTCACGGCTAGGCTGGCGAACGTTACTGGGGCCGATTGCGGTAGCGCTGGCTCGCCTGGTCCAGCAGGGCTTCTTCGGATTCCGTCAGGCTTGCACGGCCCTGCTCGTTGATCTTGCGCAGGATTTCGTCCACCTGCTGATCCAGCCCCCGGTCGTGGTCGGCTGACGGCCGGTGAAGGCGGATCTTGGAACGGGCACCGACCCGTGGGCGGAATTTGGGCACCCGCAGTCGACTCAACCAGGGATCAAGTCGTAGGCCGAACCGCCAATAGATGTAACCGAATGCCAGGCCGCCAAGATGAGCGGCGTGCGCCGTGCCGGTGTGTGGCTGATTGCCGGCCAGCGCCTGCAAGACGGGATACAGGTCAAACACGACATAGAACAAGACGATCCAACGAATCTCGATGGGAAACAAAAAGTAGATTCGAATTGTGTCGCGCGGATAGTGAATTGCGTACAGCATCAGCACTCCCATCACCGCACCGGATGCCCCAATCGCGGGAATGAGATCGCCCGTGTAAGCGTCCAGCACCATATACGCCAAACTGCTAATGATGGCCGCGGTGAAATAGAACCAACAAAATTCCCGCGAGCCGTACATCCGCTCCAAGGTCACCCCAAACCAAAATAGAAACAGCATATTGAACAGGATGTGCCAGATCCCGCCATGACAAAAAGCACAAGTGATGATCCGCCAGACCTGGCCACGAACCACTTTGCTCGTTTCCAGTTGCAGCCAATCGTAAACGACCGAAGGGCGCTCCGCGTACCCTAAGTACTCGCGAGTTTCCTTTCGATAGTTGGCGCGCCAGGTTTCAATGCGCGAGTCGCGATCCGCCTTGGACGTTGAGGCCGAGGACGCAACACCCTGGGGCGAGTCGCTTTCAGATGCCCTGGGTTCGGATTCAGCGGGCGAACGCGCAGGCAGCAATTCTTCATACTCAAGATGTTGCTGAATGTACTCGTCTTCCGTGGGCCAATCGCGCAAATCGTTGATAGTTGGGGCACGCGTCAAGAAGATTTGCGCCACGAAGACAACAACGTTGGCGAAAATGATGAACTTCACGACCGGCGGCCAAGTACTCAGCCCGCTGCCCCAGGAACCCCACTGGCCAGAGTAGTCGTTCGACTGACGAAAGTAATCCCGATTTTCAATTCCCATGGCGTGGAATTGCGGTGGAAGAAAAAGAGTGGAAGATCACCTTACTCAAGCGAGCAAGTGCCCAGCCCACTCAGTGTAAAAGGTCGCCGCGGCCCGTGCCAGTAGCTGGCAGTCACTCCAGCGAGTCATCCATGGCTTCACGGCCAAACATGGCTATAAATAGATAGTTAGCTGCCCTATCAATGAATAGAGCCTACGATTTCATCCGGTGGTGGCACTTCTAACATCCGCACGGCCTTGATCGTTCGTTGACCGTTTGCCAGGGCCTTCGCGACGCGATGAGCTCCGTCAAAGAGCTGGCCATTCGGGTCAAGAATGATCGGGTAATCAATGTTCACCGTTTCCATTCTCACGAAGTGTTCAACTACATTCCGCAGGGTTGCCTTGAAGTCGTCGTCAAACCAACACACGGCGTCCAGGTGCTTTAGCGACTCGATCTCAACGTCGAACACGGGTAGATCCTTGCTCGCTTCCCAGATTCGTTCCAAATGCCAAATGCCAGACATGGTATTTATCGCGAACCTTCATGGTCATACGATCTATTCGTCGTGTCACAATCGCTATCCCATTTTCGTCCGCGCCGCAGTCCAGCCATAAATATACCAAGGACGACCGTTGCAGACATCAGTGCCCCCACGAGTGTCATTCCAACGCCTTGTGCCCTCAGTCCGGTCATAAACGCGATCGCGCCAGGAAACAGCAGTGTGCCGAGCGATGCCCAAATCTGCTTTGCACGAACGGTGTGATCAATCGGCCCATGTCGCGATCGCCAACGATAAACGACGCCGCCCATGGGAATACTAAGCAAGACGAGTAAGTAACCAAGTGGGTTTGGGTTCGCGGAAATTGGGATTGCGACGACAAGAGGAATCGCCGCCGCAGCGCCTATCAATCCACTCAGTGCCAAGTAAATCAGTGGCCCGCGATGAGCGCGATCGCTACGATTCATGTGCAGGTCTTGGCCAGTCGTCGCAGGCGGTGCAGACGCAGGCGGTGCATATGGGTTTTCTGTCAGGCTTCCGTACTCCGTGTCAAAGATAGGTAGCGTTGCGAGTGCGTGCCGTAACGACCAACATCACCGGGTTGCCGCCAGCGACGTTGATATAAAATTCGGCCCGGCCGGCAACTCCGCCCCGCTCTCCACACACGGGCTGAATCGACGAGCTTGCGAGGGACGAACAGACGTTAAGGGTCATGTTCGCCACCGTCGACATCATAGGCCTCGCGCTCAAACGGATTGTCACGGTAGAACCGGCGGCCGACAAGCCAAACATAGCATGATGACAGAAAATACGCTGGCAACAGAAATGGCCCCCAGCGTTCGTACTGAAGTATGTGGACCGTTTCGTGCTTTCGTGAGATATCCAGAGACGCCTCGGTTTGGCCGAGTATTGTGTGACCGAGCGTAATCGCCAGCGTGAATTGACCGTGCGGCAATCGTTGGACGAACCATTTGGTGCCGCCGTCATAAAACTCGATAGCGCGGCCACGAATTCGGGCGCGGCCTCCGAAGCACATCCCGACGCCACCAATCAGCAGCCCGAGGAGCGTGTACGGTGCTGCCCAAAGTAGACGGATCGGAAAAAGGATGCCTGCAATCAGTTTGACCTACATGGATGTGCGACGGTCGGGAGGAGCCTGGCGGATAACTACTAATTCTTGAGCGCGGCTCGCGTGTTAAATTGCAAGCGGTTCGCAAAATAACGGGCGGCGTCTGGAACAGAATCTATCTGGGAAGGTGCCCGGCGGCAAGCAATTACGTTGACGCGGCGATCGCTTGCTTTTTCCTCCAGTTCCAATTTCTTGATCGCCGACTCGTTATTCGCTATGAGCATCACGCCCATTTGTTTCACGGACTTGCCCAGCTTGCCTGCTTGATTGTCGTTCTGGGACGGCTATCAAATGCCTGCTAGATCTAGATACCTAAAGTGTCGTGGGAAATACCCCCCAAATTCGTTGTAAGGAACTGGCAGCATCGCTACACTAAGTTCTGGCTGGCTTGTCATTGACCTCATCCGCCCACTCTATTCATTCGGGGATCACGATGATAAGGACTTTCACGCTCAATGTCGTTACGGTGCTTGTGCTGTGTCTGCCTTGGATTGCCAAACCCGTCTCGGCTGACGATTCTAATGCGAAGGCACTGAAGTATCACAGTGTGTTGCTGAAGCGTCCCAACCCTGGATACTTGTTCGACCGGTTCTACAACACCTGGCTGGACACCGGCACATTGGAAGAACTCGGAGAGTTCCTAGAGCAACAAGTCGAGTCGAAGAATCGCACGGCCGACCGGCTGCTGCTGGCGTTTTTCCACGCCAAACAGGGGGACGACGTCAAGGCGCTTCAACAATTTCGAACCGCCTTGGCCAAGGATCCCGGCAACGCGGCGACGATGTATCAAAAAGCGATCATCGAAGCACGGACTCTGGACTTCGAGAGCGCCATTCAAGACCTCGATGCGGCCAGCAAATCAAAACCCGGCGACAAGCTGGCAATCGCCATCGCCAAACTGCAAGGCAAGTTGTACGTCCGCAACCGCCAACTCGATCAGGCCCTGGCAGCCTGGAAAAAGCTGCTCGACGCCAACCCCGACGATGAAGACCTGTATGAAGACATTATTGAACTGCAGATCAGTGAGGGTCTTTACGACGAAGCCGCGAAGCTCTCGGAAAAGGTGATCGCGGCCACGAAGGACAAGTACAAGCAAGTCATCCTGCGCATTCGCTCGGGCGACATTCATCAGCGGGCCGGCAAACGTTCCAAGGCAGTCGAGGTTTACAGTTCGACGCTGGAAGATGTCGGTGGCGGGACCTGGCTGGAACGGGAATTGCTTGCGCAAATCGAGCAGTTGTTCCGCCGTGAAGATGATTTGTCGGGGCTCAAGGAGCAGTACCAAAAGCTGCTAGAGCAATATGGCAAGCGAGTCCAAGTGCACAAGCAATATGCGAAGCTGCTCTCCGAAATGGGCGAGATCGATGCGGCGCGGAAGCAGTTCGAAGAGATTTTGAAGCTAACGCCGGGCGATCGGGACAACCGCGAATCCTATGTTGCGCTGTTGGCCGAAATTGGCCAACTGGCCGATGCGGTTAAAGCTCTGCAGGCAATAATCGCTCAGCATCCGCGCGACGGCGAACTTCAATTGCGACTGGCGGGTCTGCATCACAAGGCCAAGGACAAGAAAGCGGCGGGCGCGGCCGTTGCCAAATATCTGGGCGCGTCGGATAAGAGTGAATACGCGTACCTGCGCGCTGCGCAAACGTTGAAGCAGTTTGAGTTGGCGGACGAAGCCGAGCAGATCTACGCGCAGTTAACGAAAGCTTATCCCGACTCGGTCGCCGCTCTGGAGGCGCAAGCCGCGTTTCTGTACGACCGCAAAAAGAAAGAGGATGCATTGCGGATTTGGCGAGCGTTGGCGGCCGGCAAGGGCCGCTCGCAACTTGTGCACGTGACGCGCATCTTGGCGGCCCGCCACGAGCATGAGGTCGCTTTTGAATTGCTTATCGCGCGTAAAGCCGAATTGTCCGACGATCCGATCTATCTGGAACAACTTGTGACCGCCGCCATGGCGCTGAAGAAATACCAGGAATGCATGTCTCCCGCTCGACGACGGGTGCAGTTGGCGCGGACCACTTCGGATCTCGAATCGGCTGTCGGCCAGGCTGTCCAGGTGGCGGACAAGGCCGACCAGATTCAGCAGCTTGCCCAGGAACTTGCCGGTGTGGATCGGCGCGGAATTCAAGATACCTGTCTGCTCGCGGAACTGCTGGAAAGAACCGGCGATAGCCGACAAGCCGATGAGGTGCTGGCCGCCGCCGAAGATCAAAAGAGCTTGCTCGTGGCCAGCCAGCAGATTCGGTTGCATTCGCTACGCCGCGAATGGAGCAAAGCGGCGGAGGCAACCAAGCGCCTGGTGGAATTGCCCAAAGGCCGCAAGAGCATCTACATTCGCCGCCTGGTTGAGCTGTATCAGCACGATTTCAAGACCGACGAAGCGCTGCGATGGGTGCAGGAGTGGAAGAAGCTCTCACCAGGCAGCACCATGCCCTGGCTGACCGAGTCGCGACTGCTGACCCAACAAGGAAAGCCGGGCGAGGCAATCAGCCGTCTGCGCGCGGCGGTCCAGGAGTTTGACGGCAACGAGGATATTCGGACTCGGCTCGCGGATTTGTACCTCGAAGGCGGCAAGCTGGCCGACGCCGATCGCATCTACTGGCGGCAGTACGACGATAGCAAAGACCTGACGGGCAAGCTGCGGGCGGTGCAGAAGTTGGCCGAAATCGCCGAGCTTCAAGGAAATTCCGCGGACCTGGTGGAAAAATTCGAGGAGCGGCGAAAATCGAATCGCACTTCGATCGAACCGCTGTTGTCCCTGGCCGAAGTTCATCGCGTGGGCGGCGATTACGAGGAGCGACGCAAGGCGCTGGTCGAAGCTACGCGGATCAAGGTCGACGACTTGCAATTGCTGCATCAGATCGCGCGCATTGAAGAATCGGAGGACGACTGGGAGCGGGCTCTGGCGACACTCGAACGGGCCGCCAAGCTGGATGCAACGACGCGAACTCGTGAAAAGATCGCGCGGCTGCATCTCCATTACGGCAACGCCGACAAAGGGTATGCCATTCTGTATGAACTGGCCGGCAACATGAAGTCGGATGCGCGCAGCGTCGAAGCAATCGCGGAAGCGATGATCAGTGTCCAAGATTGGGAACGAACCGTCGAATTCTTGACGCCGCAGTTGTCAGCGTTTGGCGACGACTTCCGCCTCGGCTATCTGCAGGCGATCGCTTTGGAGGAAGCGGGAGAAACGGTGGCGGCAACCGAGGTGTTCTTGAAACTGCTCAGAGCCGACAAGGAAATTCCGGGTCTGATGGCAACCGCCCCGCAGACTCCCTGGACGGGATGGGCGGGGAACTTGTCGTCCCTTTTGCCGCAAGAGTCGATCGAATTCATGCAGCTCAGTTGGGTAGGCCAGATGGTCTACAGTCATCGCGAGAACTCTGGCCCGTCTTACGTCACGGGATTTCGCGGAGGCGGAGGAGGTCAGGGCACCGTGCTTTTACCTCACGATGCCGAGTCGGTGCGGCAATACTCGCTGGCCCACCTGTTGTCCCTATCGCAAACGATGGACGACGCCGAAGTCGAGGATCTGGGCCGTGCGATGCGCGAGCGCGGTGTTCCGCATGCCGGCCTGCTGATTGAAGTTGGCGCGGACATGGAAAATCTGCAGGAGATCGCAAGCCTGGCCACCGATTATTCACAGGATCAAGCCGTGATGGCGTTGTACCTAATGGCGAGTATGAGCGGCGAGGGAACGGACGCCGAGCTGACCGCTAAGGCCTACGAACTCTTCAAGCAAGACCGTCCGCAACTGGCCTTCATCGCGGCGACGCAGGCGGCGAACAGCGATGAAGCTCATCTAAAGTTGCTGGATGAATCGCTTAAGACCATCGATCAGATCAAGAACCCCAATGTATTCACGATTATGTCGATTTCAGCCAGCCTAGGCGGCGGTTGGGGACGCGCTGAACCATCTTCTTTGCCCGAAAAGTACAAACAGCGGTTGATGAAGCAACTGCTCGCCTGGTATCCAAAGGTTCCTAACATGGGCCAGCAAGGTTCCATGGTTTTCATGGTCGTCGCTGCCGCACTGTCATCGTCGGAAGATCCCTCCGCCTACTTTGAATTTTTGGGACAAGAGATCGTTCGCTGGCGGGCAAGCGGCCAAAGGCACCAAAGTGGAATGATGGGCCTCTTCGGCGGCGGCGGCGGCCGTGAAGGGTTTATTAAACCGCTGCAGTTTCCTCCCGCCACACTTTCTAACTTTCCGCCTGAAGTGCACACGATGCTCAGCCGCGGTGCCGAATTGGATCCCTTTGGAGGTGAACGGGAGTCGAATTGGAGTGACGAAGCGATCACCAAAGCGCTGCCGGGCATTAAGGACCCGACGTTCAAGATTCTGGTCGCGCACAAGTTTGACAAGCCGAAAATTGTTGAACAGACACTGGATGGCATGTTAAAAGCGGAACAGCCGCAACTGGATGCCTTTCTGCTGGCGGCCGGCAAGGCGACTTTCGACGAAGACTACGAAAGCGCCACCCAACTGTTGGATAAGTCGCGGTATCTGCCGATGAACCGTGAAATTCGCAAACGGGTCGATGCCGCGCTGGTGGCGTTGGCAACCGACGGCGTGGGCGACGATGGAAGCTCGACCGAGAAACCAACGTCGCCGCTGGCGGGGGGCATCAAGAAGGCGCTCGCCGCGCTGAAATTCCTATCTGCGAAAAAATCGGCATCCGCTCCAGAAACGAGTTCACTGCGAGAAATCGGACAGCAGGCCGCACTGCGTTTGCGGCGAGCAACCTTGGATGCCGAAGAGCGGCAACAATTGGTCGCCTCGCTGGAAGATTTGGGGCTCAGCGAAGAAGCAGAAAAACTAGAAACCACAATGACGCCAAGCGGCAGCACTCCGTTTTCGAGCGGGAACTACCCGAGTGCGTCAAGTCAAACCGATCGCATTAACAAACTGTTGGGCGATGGCAAGCAAGACCAGGCGATCCGCGCCATCGTTAGCGATCTGAATTTGCAAGCCCGAGCGGCACTCTCGAATTCCGGCTATGGCTCCATTCGTCGCGGTGGAAGCCAATTGGCGGGCGTCATTCGATCTCACGGACTGACCGAACAAGTATTGAAAGAGATGGACCCCGGCGATTCGACCAGTTTGTTGAAAATCTCTCAATATGGCCTGGCCTGCGAGATGCTGAACCAGAAAGACAACGCCAAAGCGGCCTATGAAAAGGCGCTGGACATGAAGGAAACGAACGATCCCATTCGCTTGCGTCTGATGATGCTGGTCGTTGACGAGGATGTGCAAGCCGCGGCGGCGCACATCGAGAAATTTGATCGCCGGTTTTTCCCGCAATTTGGCGAAACTGTTCGGCGAAAGCTCAACATGGGCAAAGTCGGACTGCGCAAAAGATTCCAACTTGTCGCGGCCGTCACCGGCCATCTGGGAAATCTAAAAGACACCAACCGCATCGATCTTTCGTGGGTTACACAACTGGCCTCTAAGCTTGGTGAGGGAATGCAGCAAAACTACGGGCAGTCGCTTCCTTCGTTGTATCACCCGCAATCGAAAGATGAAGAAGTCGAAGGCAGCCGGGCCGAACTCACTCAATTGCACCGCCAAACCCACGATGCGCTGTGCCAAACGATGTGCAACATTCCTGAACTTGCCGCCGACGGCTTTACGCACCTGTTGGCCGCCGCCGAGTGCGAAGGCAAAGTCGGCGACGATTTCGCCAAGCTGGCTCAAGACGTGCTACTGATCCAAAAGGCCTCGCAAGCTGGCAGCTTTTCCGGCGTTCAGTATGTCGGTTCGGGCTACGGACGTGAACGTGAACGTGTACCTTTCCGTTCACCGGAAGAGTTTCTCGTTCGGCATGCCTGGAAGAGCAACGATTTTGCCACCATTAATAACAACATCTTACCCGCCTTGATCGAGGCCGGCAAAAAGGAGCAAGCCAAGCGGTTGCAGCAAGATCTGGCGTTATATACGTGCGAACCGGCTGGATTTCTTGAACAAGCCAAGACTCTCTTCACGTCACAAAAACGGAGCCGCCGATCGCCCTTCCCCGATGACGGCGAGGCGATGTCGAAAATTATCCAGATCTGGAGCGAACGTGAATTGAAGATCGACCTGGAAGACTTGATCATCGAGCGAGTGAGGAAGATTGGCAGCAGCCTGCAGTACGGGTCCGAGCCGACTTTTGTCGTCGACTACGCCGTCGTCGTGGCGCAACAAGACGACCGAGAAAAGACGGTCGCCTTTATGGAACGATTGGCAGCCGAATTTTTGGGACCCAAGGAAGAACGCAAGGATTTCATCGAGAAGCACTACCAATCAAATAGCGTGAGTTCCGGGACGCCCAATGCCAAAATCCATTCGTTCGTGCAACTGATGAACGGGATGCTGCAACACTCGAAGCTGGTGTTCCCCGCCGTCGACTTGCTGGTCGAAGTCAACCTCACGCAACGTGCGGAGAGAGTCAACGATTATTTCTTTCGTAGGATGTCGAGCGACGATGATCAGGCGGTTGCCAAGTGTATGGAACTTTTGGAAGCGTCGCCATTCTTGTCCGATATCGACACGTTTCGGGTGTATGTGCTGACGGATAAGACCCTGCTGGGCGCGGCACTCCATCAGTTGGCAAACAGCGACGCGGAATTTCGCAGGGGACTTCGCGAGGAGCTGACGGCGCGCCAGCCGCAAACGTTCGGCACGGGTTTGTTCGCGGCCTACATGGGTGAAGAATCGTCTGATTTGGCGAGTTTGCTTAACTATTTGGCGACCTACGAAAAGCAGCTCCACGCGCTGCCAGAACCTCGGCAGCAGGCCATCGCCTTGCTGGTCAAACAACTCGCCGCGAACGTTCGTGGCAGCCTTGACCTGTCGGCGGATGCCGACCGCGTCTACAAGTGGTTCAAGAGCCGCACGGCCCAGGGCGACCAGGAACTCGTTCAGCAGATCTTGGCAGCCAAGAGAATGCGTGATCTGGAGATTGAGCCGCAAGAGCTCAGTAATAAACTGGGCGAATTGCTGCCAGACATGATCGAAGCGGACTACGCCGCCGCCCAGCAGTTGTTCGAGAAGTCATCCGAGTTGATGGAAGATGCGGCGAAGAGGTCTACCAGTCGCTTCGGCTACGGATACGGGGGTCCTGGCGAAATGGCCGCGCGGATGGTTCGCGAAATCCTGGACGAATCCCCCAGCGTCACGACCTTCAAGTTTGCCCTGGATGTCTCGTTGCGGCAGAAGGCTCGGCTGGATCCTATCGCTCGGCCTTATGCTCTGAGTCAGTTGTTCAACAAGGCGAGGAAGACGATTGCCGAAGATGAGGACGACCGTAACCTGAAGGGCCTTCAAGAGTTTTACAAGCGACTGGGCCAGGCGTTCGGCGCACAGCCAACCTCGATTCTGGCAGGCGGTTACCGGCGCATTTTCAACAACTTGGAGCCAGCGGAATTAAAAGCGGTGGTGCAATGGTGTGATGGTCAGTCGCAGTCCGGCGACTATCCGGAACTTGCTCGCGAACTGCTTGCCGCCGCGAACATGATGTCCGCATTGAGAGAGAGCAAGGATGCCTCGAAGAAGTCCGATTCGGATTCCAAAAGGCCGCCGCGTTTCGAATTGGCGGACTACCATGAGTACTACATGGCGGTCATGCGCGACGAGGAATTATCGTTGAACTGGCGGATACTCGTGGCCGCCTCGTTGGTCGAAGGTGAACATCCGCGCACGCCGCCAGAAGTTGTTTTCTTAAGTGCGGACCTGCTCCGTCAGGCAATCGCCGAGAAGATACCAACGAGCGGCCAACTCTCTTCCTACATACTGTTGGATATGGTCACGCTCGACCGTACCGAACAGTGGAGATCCGTGGCCACCACTTTCACCGCAGCATTAAGACAACGTAATTTGCGCGCCAGTTCAAGGAGTCAAATGAGCTATCGGTACGGCAGGGGTCAGGGAAACGTTGCGCTGTTGAAGTTGAATTTGTTGTTGGACAACGAACAAGATGTCTCGCAAATCCTACGGACATTCAAGGGTGAACTGGATCACGACCGAAACGCGTTCGCGCTGGTGGTGCAATATGGACGCACGTCGCTGGCCGCCAAAATGTTCCGCGTTGGATGGGAAGGCCTTGCCAGAGATAAGGCCGACCCGGCCATTGTTGCATTCGATCGGCAACTGGAAGAGGCGCTGCCCGCGTTCTTGGAGACAATTACGCGAGAAGACCTGCGATATCTCGCCGAGGTACTCTTGGTCACGATACCGGACACGGATCAGGAATCGCTGCAGCCCACGGTCGAAAATTCCGGCCGAGTTAAACGTGTCGCTGCACGGTTTGGCCAGATGGAGTTCACTTCGCCGGCGGTGAAAGAGGTGGCGCTGGCCACGCTCTGCGAGACCGACGAAGGTATCGACGTCTTAGCCGATGCGTTGGCCGATGCCTCTGGAAAAATTGATTTCGCCGCCGTGGTCGCCGCCGAGGATTCCAACATGCTAGTTCGAAAACAGAGGATCATGTCGAATTGGATGAAGCACGCCGTGACTCAAAAAGATTTTCGTAAGCTGTTGGCGGTGCTTGAGCCGCTGTCGAAGGTGACGTCGGAGGAAGAATACTACGCCGCGCGGGCATTGGGAACGATTCAAAGCTCACTGCAGCAGGCCATTGCCGAGCAATGGGCAAAATGGACGACCGAGGACATGGTCGAGGCGCTGCCCATCACCAGGCAACTGGTACGGACTTCGGGGGAACGCTATTACAACTCTGGCCGTGGGCAAGCAGGGATGAATGTCCTGGCGCATGTCCAAGCGGGAAAGCTGAATGAGCTTCGCGAGTGGTGGGAAGCGCTTTCGGAAGAAGATCGCGAATTCGTCTTGGAGAGAACTTATTGGGCAGAAATGTGGAGGATGACCTACAGGCTGTTGGAGGGTCGCGAGAAAACGGACCTCGAAAGTCGCATCCAATCCGTCACGGAGATGCTCAAGGCGGCTGATTCTGTCGACTGGTTAGCCATCAGCGGCAGCCGGGTGGTCCATAAAGGCCGCCGCTATTCGCAACGGGACCTGTTCGACACTCTTCGTTCCGCCCAAATGCTAAGCAGCGAAGAGACACTGAAGGCGGGACCACGGATTGCCAAGGCGGCCCCTGTAGGCGGATTAGTGTGGGCCGCCCTGGCAAAAACGCAGCAAGAGGCCGGTAAACTTGAGGCGGCCGCCGAATCGTGGCAGCAAGCCGTGGCCCATGCTCCCGTGGACGATAAGCAGCGTCAGACGGTCTGGCGGATCGAGCAAGCTCGGATTCTCAAAGAACTCGGTCGGCAAGCGGAGGCTCTCCAAGTGCTGGAGAATTTCGATCGCGACTTGATTAACGAGCCAAGTGCCAAGGAATTTGATAAACTACGTCAAGAACTGAAGCCGCAAAACGAAGCACCGAAGAAGCCGGACACCGACGCTCGAAAGAATCCAGTGGCGTCTGATTCGCTGATCGCGGCCTAACACGATCACAAGGATGAAAAACCTGGTGAGGAATTAACATGAGCGAAAAAAAACTGCGCTTGGTCGAATCATTTGTCGCGGCCGTCCGGCGACGCCTGAACCTCCAACGATTTTGCCACGCAGTGCTGTGGACGGCGGCATTATCCGCGGCGGTGATGGTGCTGGTCGCGCTGGTCTACGTGTTGCGAGGTTTTGCCGTTCCGCCGCTGGGTTACCTGATCGTGGGTGGTGCTGGTTTGCTGATCGCGGTCGCCGTTTGGATGGCCTCGCGTGCAGGTCACGACCAAGCTGCCAAATTCTCCGACAATTTTTTCCGCCTGCAAGACTCCGTGGTCTCCGCCCGCCAGTTTGCGCGGTCGGGCAAGGAAGGCGGCTTTTATGAGTTGCAGGCGCGGCAAACGGAAGACCGCCTAGCCGATCTGCAACCGTCCGCCATCAAGTACCGCGTACCCCGCCGAGTGTTTGCCTGCACGCTGATGTTGGGTGTCGTGGCCGCGCTGCTCGGCTTCAAAGCGCCCAGCCAGGCGGTCCAGGATCGCATCGCGCTGGAGCGGCGGACACTTGAGGAAACTCAACAAATTAACCAGCAGTTTGAAGAGCTGATTCGTGAATTGCAGCAAGAGACCAAAGGCACCGACGAAGAAGAACTGATCGAGCCTGACAAGCTGCAGCGGTGGGTGGATGAACTGGAGTCCACCAAGAATCGTAAGGAAGCGCTGCGGCAATACGCGCGGCTGGAACAAAAACTGAAAGAAGCCTCCTCCCGTTTAGATCAGAAGCGCAACGAACAGTTGCTCGATCGCGCGGCGGAGGAGTTGCAAAAAGATAGAGAAACAAAAAAGCTGGCCGAAAAGCTGACACAGAAGAAATACGACGAGGCCGCCGAAGAACTTCGGGAACTACGGCCGGAAAAAGAAGGTCTCACCGAACAACAAAAGGAACTGGCCCGGCTAAAAAGCGCGGCGCTGCGAATGGCGAACGCGGCCCGTTCGCTGCAGCGGGACACCAAGACTGAAAACAAACGCCAATTGGCCCGCCTCGGCCGGGAGAACAAGTCGAAAGAACTGAGCGGCAAGAATTCTCGTTCCGCGTCCTCCGGCTCGTCCGGCAGCGGCAGTCCCAGCGAAGGCGGCGATTTGGACGACGCCATCCAAGAGCTGGAAGAAGCCGTCGGAGAATGGGAAGAGCTTCTGGATGCGGCCGAACTTGAAGAAGCCGAACTTGGCGAATGCAAGGAAGCCACGCGGGAAGAAGGCGAAGCTTGCAAGCTGTGCGTGGGTGACAAACTGAACAAACTAGGAGATAAGCTGGCTCGGATGGCGCTTAAGCGGCGGGCGCAGCGTCGTCTGAACAAGCTATGCCGCGCCTGCAGCCAGTGTCAAAGCGGCATCTGCAATAATCCCGGCGGCAAGAAGGCCGGTTGGGGCTCTAGCAACGCGGAGCGCGAAGAACGAGATGAACTCATCGACAACGGCCAATTCACTCAGCTTGAAGGCACGAAAGGCCAAGGACCGTCGTTGACTACCGTCGAAGCGGCGGAAGACGGCGATGGGGTTTCCACCCGGCGCAACGTGGCCCGCGCCCGCACTTTCCGGCGGCAGGTCGAGTCGTTTGTCCAACGTGAGGATGTTCCCGAAAACGTAAAAGCAGGCGTTAAGGAATACTTCAAGAACATCCATCAAGTCGAGGGTTCAGTTCCAGCGGAAACAGGGCAATCATCTGGCCAGTAGTGCGCAAGCCTCGGTGTACTGTAACTTTTGAGAGTCGGCGGCACTCGGCGAGTGCCTGCTACGTGGATACCTTATGACAACCGTTGAGACAACAGCCGATCAGGCCGCCGAACAATTCATATTAAAATTCAATCGCATTCGCGAAGAAATCGCCAAGTTCATTGTCGGGCAGGAGACCATTGTCGAAGATGTATTGATCGCCATTATCTGCGGCGGCCATGTGCTGCTGGAAGGCGTTCCGGGCCTTGGCAAAACGGCGCTGGTCAACACGATCAGCCAGGCGCTGCACCTCAAGTTTCGGCGAATTCAATTCACGCCCGATCTTTTGCCGGCGGATATCGTCGGAACTCAAATACTGGCGGATCGCGACGGACAAAGGGCGCTCGTCTTCCAACCGGGTCCTGTCTTTTGCAATATTCTGTTGGCTGACGAAATCAACCGCGCCACGCCCAAGACCCAGTCCGCCCTGCTGGAAACGATGCAGGAGAAGTCGGTCACGGTCGCCGGCGAAACACACCGGCTCGAATTGCCTTTCTTTGCACTGGCCACGCAGAATCCCATCGAACAAGACGGCACCTATCCGCTTCCTGAAGCTCAGCTTGACCGATTCTTTTTCAAGTTGTTCGTGCGATTGCCGGAACATGATGAGTTTTCCGAAATCCTCAACCGCACCGGCGGAACGGCACAGCCCGTGATCGAGACCGTGGCCAATGGCGAAGACATTTTGCAGATGGGCAACGTGGTGCGCGAGGTGCCTATCGACGACACGGTGCAGGATCATCTGGTGCGCGTCGTGCGGGCCACGCATCCTGACAACGACCAAGCCCCCGATTCGGTCAAGAAACTGGTTCGTTATGGCGCTTCGCCTCGCGGCGCGCAAGCCATCTTGGCGGCTTGTCGCGCGCGAGCCCTGCTGAAAGGACGCTACCACGTATCCCGCGAAGATATCAACGCCATGGCTTTGCCAGCGCTGCGACATCGGCTGGTACTCAGCTTCGAAGGCGAAGCAGAGGGGGTCAAGACGGATGAGATCATCCAAGATGTCCTCGACAAGTTAACTTAGCGCTGGCTTTACACGCTCGTGTACGTTTGGGGTTTGCCTGGTTGCAATGCTTACTGATCCCGCATTTATCCGTCGGCTCGATTCGCTGTACTTGCTCGCCCGCAAGGTGCTGGGCGGTTCCTTGCAGGCCGACCGCCGCTCCACCAAGAAGGGTACGGGGCTGACTTTCGCCGACTATGCGGAATACTACTTCGGCGCGGACTATCGATCGATCGACTGGCGCGTCTTTGCCCGCTTCGAATCGCTGGTAATCAAGCTCTTCGAGCTTGAGGAAGATGCGACGATCTATTTGCTGCTGGATTGCAGCCGCTCGATGCAGAGCAAGTTTCTGTACACCCGCCAACTTGCCGCCGCGCTCGGATACATCGCCCTCAACAGCCTCGACCGGTTGGCAGTGTACGGGCTCGGCGACAGCTTGCAGCCGCTGCTTCAGCCCTGCCGTGGCCGAGGCAACGTGTTGCAGTTCTTGCGCGCTTTGGAAGAAGCCGAAACGTTCGCGGGCGATACTCGGTTTAACATTTGCAGCCGCGTGTTTCAGGCCCGGCACCGTCGTCGCGGCATGGTGGTCGCGTTGTCCGACTTTCTGTTCCCTTCAGGTTTCGACGAAGGGCTCCGGTTTCTGCAGTACCACAAACATGACGTGTATTGCTTGCAAGTCCAGGACGACACCGACACGCGCTGCGATTGGAAAGGCGACGTGGAATTGAACTGCGTTGAGACCGCCCAGCGCCAACGCGTGACCATTTCGGCCCGCGAAGCCCGAGCGTACGAGACGGCGGTCGCCGACTGGAACGGCGAACTCAAGCAAGCCTGCGCGCGGCGCGGCATCGGGCTGGCGTCCACCACGCCGGAACTGCCCTTCGAATCGGTGATTCAGGACATTTTGCGCCGAGGGGGGCTGGTGGCGTGACGTTCGCGAATCCGCTTTTCTTTTGGGCGTTTATCAGCTTGCTTCCGCTGGTAGCAGTTTACTTCCTTAAAGTACGGCCCCGCCGTAAGAGTACCACGGCGTACTTTCTTTGGGAAAAGATCCTTCAAGAAAAGCGAACGACAAGCTTGTGGCGCCGCCTGCGTGATTTCTGGTCGCTGCTGCTGATGGCATTGGCCTTTTCCGCGGTTGCCGTGGCGCTCGCGGGGCCACGGTGGACCGGCGACGAACGCAAAGACGCCTTGATATTGTTGGACCATAGCGCATCGATGAACGCCCGCGACGGCAATCGAACTCGCCTGGAGCGAGGCAAGGAGATTGCGGCGGATATTGTTCGCGGCTTTAGCGGCAGCCAGCGCGCCGCCGTGGCGACCGTGGGCCGTGACTTGCTGTATCGTTCGCACCTGACCGATAACCCGCGAGAATTGCTGGATGCGGTCAACGGCGTCGAGTCGACCGACTATAGTCAACGGTCGGATGTGTTCGGCGCGCTCGATTCCAACAACCAGTGGTTCAGCCAACATCGCGTTATCCTGATCTCTGACGGATGTTTTGACCGTGATTCGATGCCAGACTATGTGGAACTGCTAAAAGTCGGCCAGGAGGCTCGGAACATCGGCATTATTTCGACCGACATGCAATACCTGCCCGGTTCTGACTTGCAATTGGGCTTCTACTTTCAGGTTGCTTCCACGCACGACGAACTAGTGAAGATCGATCTGCTGGTTTCGCGCATGGACGACACGGGAAAGGACACCCTATTCAAAGTGATCCCCCTGGAAGTAGAACCTGGTGTCAATCAGCCACAGGTCTACACCTTGGAAAACGCACCGCCCGGCCGCTGGCTGGCGACGCTTGACGGCGACGACGCGTTGTCGAAAGACAATGTGGCCTATCTGGCGGTCGAGCGACCGCGACCGGTGCCGGTGATGGTCCAATCCGACGACCGGTTCTTCCTGGAAAACAGTGTCGCTGCCTTTTCTCGAGGTGCCGGGCTACTGGAGCTTACCGAAAATAATCCGCGAATCGTGTTAGGCAAATCGTTGACGCCGGATGCGGATAACGCGTTGATCTTTCAACCCGCCGGCGAGTCTCCTTGGTGGTCGGGAATAGGCGAAGAAGTGGAAGCGCCAGCGCCGCGTGTGCTGATCGAAGATCACCCGGCCTTGCGTTTTCTTGAGCCGACGACAATCCCGTTCTTAGGCGCTCGCAGACTCGAACCGCCCGAAGATGCACAAGTGTGGGTCGCCAGCGACGACGGCGTACCATTGATTTACCGGGCCAGCAAAGATGGCCGCTCGGCGGTCGTGGTCAACATGGATCCGGTGGCCTCCGAGTTTTATTTTAGCGCGTGGTTCCCCGTACTCGTCCATTCCGTGTCGACGTACCTGGCAGGACGCGAAGAGCAGTTAATGGCATCCTATCGGCCGGGAGACACAGTCACCGTGCCCGGCGTGCGCGACGATCAACAAACCAGTGTCAGCGGGCCCTCCGGCGACCGATACGATGTTACCGGCAAGCGGCTGCCGCCACTCGCGCGGTTGGGCTTTTATGAATTACAGAATGAGGGTGGTGATTGGCTGGTAGCTTGCAGCCTGCTTTCCAAAGAAGAGACGCTGTTGGACAATGAACAGGTGAAAGATACCACCCAGCCAATCAGTCGCGGCTGGGCTCCGGCTCAGTTGCTCACATTGTTGGCGGTGCTGGTGCTGACAGCCGAGTCACTGCTGTATCATCGTCGCAAAGTGGGTTAATGGAGGGAGTGATCCGACATGGAGTTCATGACCTTCCAACCGCTGTGGTGGCTGGCCGTTGTATTTTTGTTGCTGCTGGGTTTACGATACAGCCTGGTCGATCAATTGGCGTGGAAGCGTCGGCTTTCTTTCATTTTGCGCATTGCGGGCCTTGTCCTGCTGATCCTGGCGCTCTGTCGGCCGTTTTGGTCCGATCAAAGCGACGATCTGCATGTCGTCTTTCTGGTTGACGTTTCGCAGTCGGTCGATCTCACATCCGCCCGGGCCGCGACCGATGAAATCAAACAGGCGATCGGCGATTTGCATTCGAGCGATAGTTGGTCGCTGTTCGCGATCGCCGGCGGCATCCGGCGGATGGAAACGCCCGAAGAACTCAAGAAGGTTCTCGGCGAGTGGGAAACCGGCCTGGCTGACGACCAGTTTCGTAGTGCCAGCCGAGTGGCGGACGCATTGCTGGAGACCCGGCTCGCGTTTCCGGCCGGTAAGTCGCGACGCGTCATACTCTACTCAGACGGGCAGGAGACACATACCGACCTCGCCGCCGCGCTGCGGCAAATGCAAGAAGAGCAAATTAACGTTCGTTTGAATCGGATTCAAGGACTGGCCCGTCCCGAAGCGGCAGTCGTTTCCATTGAGCCTTCGACGCCCAACGCCTTTCAAGGTGAAGTGATCCGCATGACGGTCAAGCTGGCGTCCAATAAGCCAATTGGCGGCAAGCTGCGAATTATTCACAAAGGCGTGGCCGTCGCCGATCAGGCCGTTGCGTTACAGCCGGACAAACAGAATCTGGTCCATTTCGACGTGAACATGACCACGCCTGGGGCCAGCGTATGGATGGCCGAGTTGGTGCCTGACGAGGACCACTTTCCCATGAACAATCAAGAATTGTGTACCGTGCAAGTGCGCGGTAAGCCGCGCGTGCTGATCCTGCACGAAGAGCCAAACGATATGCGCCCGTTCTCGCGGGCCCTCCGGGAACAAGATATGGAGATCGATGTACGCGGCAAGTTCGGCCTGCCCGGCTCGATGGAGCAATTGCTTGCCTTCGACGCGATTGTACTGGCGAATTTGTCAGCCACTTCCCTGGCGCCTCGGCAGTTGGAGTTGCTGAAGCGCTACGTCATCGACTTTGGCGGCGGGCTCGTGATGCTCGGTTCAGACAACAGTTTCGGGCTCGGCGGGTACTACAAGACTCCCGTCGAAGAGGTCTTGCCGCTGGTTTCGCGCTTTGAAAAGGAAAAAGAAAAACCGTCGCTGGCCATGACACTCGTCATCGACAAGTCGGGGTCCATGGACGGTATGCCGATTGCCTTAGCGCGACAGGCGGCCAAGGCAGCCGTCGAATTGCTCGGTCCGCGCGACATGATCGGCGTGGTGGGTTTCGATGGCCAGCCATACATTATCAGCGAGATGCGCAGCGCCACCGACTCGGACGCGGTCAATGCTTCGATCGATTCGTTGACCGCGGGTGGCGGAACGTACATGTATCCGGCGATGGTTGCCGCCAAGGACATGCTGGAAAACGCGCCAGCCAAAATTCGTCACATGATTCTGCTGAGCGACGGGCATACGCAGCCTGCCGACCACGAGGGGCTCACCCAAGGCATGGCCGACGCCGGCATCACCGTTTCGACGGTAGCTTTGGGCGGGGCCGATCGGCAACTGCTGTCGGGCATCGCTGAAATCGGACGTGGACGTTACTACGAAACCAACGATCCGGCGAACGTCCCGCAAATCTTCACCAAGGAAACCATGCAGGCTTCGCGTTCGGCCATCAAAGAGGATCTGTTCGCTACCGTGCGGACGGGCGACCATCCGATGTTGAGCGGTTATGGCGAGGATGATTTCCCGTTTTCGCTGGGCTATGTAATGACCGAAGCGAAGCCGACGGCCCAGTTGCTGCTCGTCGCGGAAACGGGAGACCCGCTGCTGGCCGTTTCGCGCTATGGCTTGGGAACGGGCATGGCCTTCACTAGCGATCTGACCGAACGCTGGGGCGGTGAATGGCTGGCTTGGGATCAGTGCGGCCAGTTCTGGGCGCAGGCGCTACGCGGCGTGCTGCGCAGAACAGATACCGAAGGCGTGCAAATCGACCGCCAATCGGATGCCGCCGGCTGGAACCTCAACATCATGCGGTCGGCCGGCGACGGCACTCCCGTTAGCAACGTGAGATGGGATGTGTCCGCGCTCGACCAAGACGGACTCGTCCACGAGATTGATGTTCAACAGACGGGGCTGGGTCGCTATCACACGCGAATTCCGCTGGGTGATCATCAACGGCTCACAGTCCGCCTGCGCGATCTTGAGCACGACAAGCTCAAGGTACTGCACTACCATCGGCCCTATCCAGCCGAATACCGCCTCTCGAATGTACTGCCGCCACCGCTGGCCGAACTCAAGCCCCTTTCGCCCCAGTTAATTCGCGAAGACCTGTCTCCGGTCCACCGCCGCACTTCGGTGGACCACTACTTGTATTTCGCGGCGCTGGCGCTGTTACTGGCAAGCGTCATCATGCGCCGAATTTGACTGGGTTGGTTGGCCGCTACATCTTTGTGCTTGCGCACGTTGAGATGAGTTTTCGAGATTCATCAGCTCAAGTCCTTGGTAGTCTTCGGGAAGCGACGAGGGAACACCGAGAAACCCACCAATTGTGGGACGCGGATTTTCATGAGTCGTAACACGCAGGACGGATCAAGGAGGCTTCGTCGTTTCGGCCTGCTCCGCCCATTGACCGGCTTCTATTTAGTCTGTATAAATAGTTGTCGTGAGCAAATAATGAAACGTGACGGGAGCTTGTAGCTATGCAACCAATTAGTGGAGACTCGTTGCGTGGGCATCTGGGAACGATGGTTTTGTCGGTGCTGGAACAAGGTGAGGCTCACGGGTTTGAAGTGTGGCGCCGGCTCGAAAACGCCGGATGCGGAGCGCTGACACTGAAAGAAGGGTCGCTTTATCCGGCGCTCTATCGTCTTGAGAAGAGCGGGTTCGTGAAAGCGAAGTGGGAAACGGGCAATAGCCAGCGGCGAGGTCCGCGACGGCGCATCTATCGGCTGACGGCAAAGGGCAAACGGAAGCTGAGCGATGGTCGGCAGCAATGGATGCACTTTACTTCCGTCATTGGAGCCATCGTAGGAGCGCCGTCATGAAGCAACTCATGATCCACGTCGAACGTGCAGTGCGGCCCGTGTGCGCCGAGGAATCAACGAAGTGCAATATGCGCGAGGAGTTGTACGCACACATCACTTCGATCTGCGAACAAGAACTGGAGCAAGCGGATGACGAGCAGGCCGCGATCGCGCAAGCGTGCCGTCGATTTGGACAGCCTGCTGATTTGACACGAGAACTGCAGCGGTCCGTTTCCAGGCTCGAACGCGCCGTGGCCTCGATAGACCGCTGGGTTGGGCAGCGAAAACACGAAACGAAATTGCGTCATGCATCGCGAATAGTCGGAACATCTCTACTGTTTTTCACGCTCCTCAGTGTTGTCACCCTCGGTGGCGTCCACGTCTTGAGTGTTGCGGGAATCGGCCCAAGTGCCAATCGAGTGTCTCTCGAATTTGCCTTGCAAGTTCGATTTATTGTTGCATTGGGTTGCTGGTTCATCGCCAATGTTGCGGTCTTTACGCTGATCAGTCATGCCATGTGTCGTCAGCTCGAAGCGGGACTGTTGCAGCCACGTTCATGGCGGGTGGCCAGCGGGTTGTGCGTGTTGGCAGCGCTGACGGTCTTTGGCACGGGCTGGGGGTTCCTGCTGATTGCCCCGATTGATTTTGGCATAAGTTTGACGCTGTTGCCCGGCTGGCTCGCGGTGACGTGCTTGACGCCTTTGGGCTTCGCCGTCCTTGCGCGGCTTGCTGCGATCGAAGCGGTGCGCAGCAGGCCGTGGAGCTCTTTAATTTTGGATGATTGATGTCGGATGGGCGAGGTTGTCAGCCAAAGCAGGCAACATCGCCCAAAATAAACTGATCCAAGGAGATCGCGATGTTAACGAAAAGCTGTCTCTGCCATCCGTTTCCATGGGTAACGCTCAGCGTACTTGCCTGTCTGTTCTTGCTGAATGGCAGGGTCACGGCAGAGCCACGGCCGCGTGAAACATGGCATGCGTATGTTGCCGATGGTCAGCGATTTGGATCTGAACATGTGACGGTTGCGAAAGGACCGGGCGACCACTTTCGTTACATGGTCGAGTCGCGAACGCTGATAGATCTGTTCGGCTCGCGGCGGCAGGAGTTGCTCAATCAAACGGAGTATGTTGTTACCGCCGATTACAAACCTGTTTCCGTGCGGGTGCGGCGCAAAACCGAATCCGGCGAGGCTCTAATTGTGGGCAGCATAAACAACGGCGAACTGCGTCTGCGATTCGAACGTGGCGAGCTGTCGTGGACTCGCAGCATTGACGTGCGCGGCAAGGTCGTACCCAGCACCTGCTTGGATGATTTCTTGAACGATCATTCGCGGGGAATGGACCAAAAGCGGGTGGAGTTCACTCTACTGGATTCTGATGGATGGTACGCACATAAGGCAACGGCGATTAAGCAGGGGGAGCAGGCGTCTGGTCACGTTTGGACTGTTGATCTGGGAACGGAACTGGGACGAGGAATCATGTCGTTTGGCCAGGACGGGATTCGTCGAGAGACCAAATTTCGCAGGCCGCCAGTTCGTATGGTTTCATGTTCCGAAGATGAAGCTGCGGACCTTCACTATCGGAAGCTTGTTGGCCGCGACGTGTTGATGTTCCCGCTGTCCAAAGACATTGGCCACCCTGACCGATTAAGAACGCTGAAGGTTCGGCTTACCTGGAAGGACGTGCCGTTTGATGATTTGATTCTCGAAGACAAGCGTCAGCAGATTCTTGAAAAGACCGATGCTACGGAATCGAACGCCGTAACGCTTGTGATCACCGCATCGAAACCAGTTGAGAAACCGCTGAAGTTTCCAATCGACGATGCAAGGTTTGCGCCGTATCTGGCCGCAACACGGTACATCAAACCCGACGACGAAGCTATCAAGCGTCAAGCTCGGCAGTGGACAGGGCGGAGTTCTGATTCGCTGGCGGCGGTTCGAGTACTTAGCCGAGAAATCTCAAGTTATCTCAACGGCGGAAGCTTAATCGCGGAGACGCTCTCGGGTCCGGAGGTCCTTCACTTGAAAGAGGGTAAGTGCAGTGAGTATGCCACACTCTTCGCGTCGCTTTCCCGCTCAATCGGTATCCCCGTGCGGATTGTTCTTGGCGAGAGGCTTGTCGGTGGCCATTGGGTTGGCCACATGTGGAACGAGGCTTACGTTGGCGAGTGGATCACGGTCGATTCGACCGCGAACGAAGTTGGAAGCTCGTTTTCGCTGATCAAGTTCGTACATAGCGATACCGTAATGGGTACACAGAAAGTGAGATTTGGCTTGACGGATAGCCTTGCAATCACAGTGGCGGACTTCAAGCAGTCGCCCCCAATATCGACAAAGCTGAAAACGGGTGTAGACGGTAAAAAATATACGAATGTCGACTACGTGTGTCGCCTGACAGCACCGCGCGATAGTTGGATGCTCGTGGACAAATCGCAAGCTGGCGTTGCAACCATCCGGTTCAAAGTGCCGGACGAGGACGTGCTAATCCACTTTGCAGCGTTCACACTGCCGTCGGAATTAAATCCTCGCATCTTAGTTGTTCCGCGCCGTGCGCGATTTACGGCCCTGTACACGGATTTCAAAGTACTCAGGAGTGAAAAATTTGAAGTTGGTGGTGTCAAAGGACAATTGTTCGCATTCCAACGGGCACCCAACGCCAAGGAAACCGGCACGATTAAGACAACTGAATTCATCTGGACCAAAGGAAAGGCTGGCTACATATTGAACGTGATCGCGAGCGAATTGAAGCACGATAAATATTTTGCCGACGTAGAGAAGCTGCTACGCAGCTTTGAGCAGTTGGACTTGTCACGTTAGTGGCGGTCACCCGTGGCAGACTCAGCTTCGATGGTAGAGTGTGAAGTGAATGGGCACATCGCGGCGATGGGCGTCAGCTTGACATTCCATTGAAAACACGTCGAGGTTGACTGTCAGTTGAACGACCAACGACGCCGGCAGAAGCGAGGATTCCTAGGAATTCATACGTACTCTCGGACAATTCGAAACTCCACCGTTTTCGTTGGCGCATCGGATTCCTCAAAGCGAAAGGGGTGAACTGAGATCAAATCTCTTTTCGGAGTAGCTGCCAAGCTGATCACGCGTTCCGCCGGCTCACGCTTTGGTTGTTTCGAGGAACCACGGTTGTCCCTTGCTACGTCTCGACTCTTAGCCCCATTCTCGGGCAAACCTCATGGCGGTCGCAACGTTGCATCAGGCGGACGCGGTCGAAGTCATCTGAATAACCATGGCTCTTGCTCGTGGCGCAATCGCAATCATCCGCCAATCTGCTTGGCTCGCATCGACCAACGCATTTTTCCATCAACCGTAAACTGCACTGGTGGACAACTGAACGAACCACCGCATTCATGATATGATGTTGTTGTTTCCCGCCTAATTGCTCCGAAGTCGGTTTGCGAGGCCGCCGGGATTTCCGATCGGACTGAATTGGACGAAGATTCATGACACGTCGACAGTCTCAAAACCGGCTTGGCGTTCCCCGCAGTCCATGCAACTGTCCCCTTGAGCTTATTGGAAATTTATGCAGGCCGGACGTGGACGAATGTCGCAAAGGAATGACCGCAGGTTTTGCGACAATGCCGTGTCTGCTTGCCGCCACGCTGGCAGCGTTCCTGCTGACGTCCTGTGGCCAGAGGGCCGATCAGCCCGTGGAGGGTGGCCCAGCGGGCGGCCCGTTGAGTACCGGTGAGGGCGACGCCAAGGCATCCGTGTTCTTCCCGTCGGCGCAGACTACTCCGGATGGCCAGCCGGTTTCGCTCGACAACTACGCTTCCAACGCCGACTGCATGCGGTGTCATGAGCGGATTGGGAAAGAGTGGCAGGGGTCGATGCATGCCGCAGCATTTCACGACCCGGTCTTTCGAGCCCTGTACCGTACGGCAAGTCAGGAAACCGACGGACTGACCGACCGCCTCTGCATGGGCTGCCACTCGTCGCCGTTGGTCGTTTCCGGACACGGCGCTCCCGAGGGCCTGGAAGAGTTTGGTCCGCCCGTCCACGAAGGAGTCAGTTGCGTCGTCTGTCATTCGATCAGCAAATCGAATCTGGCGACTTCCGACTCCTTGCCGGCGAATGCCAGCTTCGTGACCGACCCGGGGGGACCGATCCGGGGCCCCTATGCCGAACGACGTTGCCTGCAGCGTGGCCGGGCAACCGTTGCTAACGACCTAATAAGACGATCCGAATTCTGCGCGAACTGCCATGGCGTGGTCCATCCGGTCAATGGCTTCGTCATCGAACGCACTTATGAAGAGTGGAAGGGCAGCATCTACGCGGAGAAGGGCATTCAGTGTCAGGACTGCCATATGCAGCCGGTTGAGTTGGCAATACAGACCGCGCGAACTCTGCAACGCGTCAGCAACCCAGGCCGTGCCACGGCCAAGAGTCCGCGGCGTGATCATATATCGAGCCATAATTTCGTGGGCGGAAATGCGGCTGTCACAAAACTGCTGGGAGCCGACGAGCATGCCAAGATGGCGGAAACTCTGCTTCAAAGCGCGGCGTCGTTGGAGTTGATGCTGCCGGATTCGGTGGCACCTGGCGAAAGGGTGGACTTCGACATCCGGGTGACGAATGAAACCGCCGGACATAACTTGCCTACCAGCTTGGTCGAAGTGCGCCAGATGTGGCTGGACGTCGAAGCCTTCGACGCGGACGGGAGCGAAATCTTCCGGAGTGGCGGAGTCGACGAGCACGGGAACATCGACGCCGATGCCGTGATGTTTCACGCGGTGGCCGCCGACGCCGACGGCAATCCGACCATCAAGCCCTGGGAGATGACCCAGTTCCTCTCGTTCCACACGGTACCACCACGCG
>JAJDEH010000442.1 GCA_029259935.1 Planctomycetota bacterium | reverse complement strand
GTCGACATGGATTATCTTTGTAGGTGTGTCGTTGTTCGCTCCGCGAACAGAACGAACCCACTTTGTTCGCGGAGCGAACAACGGCAATGGTGAATTACAACAGTTCGGCGATGGGGTGGCCGTCGGTAAGGATCGGAACGGGACGGCCGCTGTTGTCGTAATAATGCCGTGACGGATCGATGCCGAATCGTCGGTAGATCGTGGCCAGCAGACAATTGCTGTCCATGACCGATTCAATCGGATGTTCACCGCGAGGATTCGTGGCTCCGACAACTTGGCCCATCTTCAACCCGCCGCCCGAAAGAAAGATGCTCATCGCTTTCGACCAGTGATCGCGTCCGGGGCGTTTGGTCTTGTCTTGATGGCGGATTTTCGGCGTGCGGCCAAATTCGCCACAGAAAATGAATAGCACTTTCTTGTCCAAGCCGCGTGCGTACAAGTCTTCGATCAAGGCCGGAACCGCGACGTCGAACACCGGCATGCGTTCGCGATAGGCGCGGAACGTGTGCGTGTTCACCGAATGGTCGTCCCAGTTGCTGACGCGGCCCGCTTCCTTGCTGAGCTTGAAGCCGGCTTGAAGCTGCACGATGCGCACACCCGACTCGACCAAACGCCGGGCCAGCAGCAGCCCTTGTCCCCAAGTCGTGCGGCCATAGCGATCGCGGACCGCATCGGGTTCCTTGGATAGATTAAAAGCATCCGCCGCGCGCGGGCTGGTCAACGTCGCCACGGCGCGTTGGTTGAACTTGTCCAAGGCCGCCATCGAACCTTTATGATCCAGGTCGCGGCGAAATCGGTCAAACGTCTTGAGAAGATTCTGTCTGGTCTGCAGATCCTTGACCGCGTCGTTGGTCACGGTCAGATCGCCGACGCTAAATTTGGCACTGTTGGGATCGCCTCGGAAGAGATACGGGCTGTACGCCGCTCCCAAATATGCCGGACCGCCGCCATAAAACTTGGTATTGGCAATAAACAACGGAATGTCGCGGGCCGTATGTTCCAGTTGATTCGCCACGATCGACGCCATCTCGGGATTCTCGGCGTCCATCGGATTCGCCGCCGTCGGGGTATAGCCGGAAAGCAACCGGCAAGTGCCGCCCGAATGTTCATTTCGATTGTGGTGCAAGCTGCGCACGATGGAAAACTTGTCCGCCATCTTCGCCAGATTGGGCAGCAGTTCGCAGATGTCCATGCCTGGAACATTCGTGGCGATCGGCTTGAATTCACCTCGAAACTCGGCCGGAGCGTCGGGTTTCATGTCGAATGTTTCCAAGTGGCTGGGCCCGCCATTGGCCCACAGCAAGATGACCGAGAAGTCTTTTTCGGCTGGCTGATGCGACTCTTCGCTGGCCAGCAACTGAGTTAAGCCGGGATCGATTCCACTAGCCAGCGCCCCCAGGCTCATGCCGCCAATCGACAGGAACGCGCGGCGGTCAAGGGGGCCGTGGCAACGATGGTTTGGTTGTAAGTACTTCATAAGTGGTCTCGTCGGTGAAGCAGGCCGTTTCCCCAATTCTAATGAATATACAAAAACTCTTTTGTATTGATCAGCGCCCACAGAAGATTGCCGTACGCTTTTCTGGCATCGGCTTCCGCGGCGATGTACTTGAGCGACTCGTCGATTTCATAGGGCAGCGGTGCTCGCGTGAGCACGGTTTGAAACAGTTCTTGAATTTTCTCTTCGTGGCTCCGCTTGTCGGCGGCCAGCCGCGCGGCAAAGCCTTTGCTGGAGGTGACCTTGCCCAAAAAGAACGAATTGTTCATCACGAACAGCGATTGCGACAAGCTTGGTTCGGCCGAGCGCTCGCACTCACAGGCGCTTTCTCGAGGTGGCCGGCCAAACAGCCGCAGGAAATCGTTCGAGTATCCTTCGTCCGGAAGTTGCAGAGCGCGAGTTCCCGCCGGCAATCCGCCGTAAGCGGTGCTGACTTGCGTGACCTGATCGATGGCGTCGAGCAAAACTTCCGCCGTGATGCGTTGCGGATAAAAACGCGAATGGTTCTGCGTTTCTTCCAGATTATGGTCATTCGGCAGGGATGCGAGCTGATAGGTCGTGCTGCAGGCGATTAACCGAATCACATGTTTCATATCGAAGTGGGTCTTTGTGAACTCGGCGGCCAATTCGTCGAGCAGTGCTTCGTTCGTGGCCGGATTCGTTTCGCGCAAATCGTCCAGCGGATCGACCAGCCCGCAGCCAAAGAAATGGGCCCACATGCGATTGACGAAGGCCCGCGCGAAATAGGGATTCGATTCGCCCGCCATCCAGTCGACCAGATCGTGCCGCGCGTCTTGATAGGGCGCGATCTTCAGCGGCTGGGCACCCAATCCGCACGGCGCCACAACTTTGCCGGTAAGCGGGTGTTTGACTTCTCCCGTCGGTTTGACAAAGACCGCTTCGTTCGCACGGCGTTCCGCGACTCCCGCGCCCCCCTTGCGATCGACGCGGGCAAAGAAAGCCGCCAGGCCGTAATAGTCCTGTTGGCTGAACTTCTCAAACGGATGGTGGTGACAGCGGGCGCAGCCGATCCTGATCCCTAAGAACACCTGCGACATGTCATCCACGTAACGATCGAGATAGCGGACTTCGGCGTACCATTGGGCCGGCGGGTTCACGGACACATCGCCGCTGGCCGTGATGATTTCGCGGACGATTTGGTCGAATGGGATGTTGGTCGCGATTGCCCCGCGAAGCCAGCGATGGAAAGCGATCGTTCCCGGCAGCCGGTCTTTCTGTCCGCGCCGCTTGATGCGCAGCACGTCGCACCACTTTTGCGCGAAATGATCCGCGTAGTCGCCGCTGGACATCAGGCGTTCGACCAACTGCTCGCGGCGGTCCATGGCATCGCTGGATTGAAACGCTTGCATTTCCTCCATCGTCGGCAAGCGACCGGCGATTTGAAGCGTAGCCCGTCGTAGGAATGCGGCGTCGCTGGAAACGGTGGACGGAGGAACCCGCAATTGCTTGAGTTTGGCGATGATGTGGGCGTCGATGAAGTTGCTTTCCGGCATCGCGATCGCCGTGCTGGCTTCGGCTTCCGAGACCGACCTGTTAGGGACAACGATGTGACTGAGCGCCGCCTGGCCTTGATACTGCGCGACGATAGCCGTATCGCCCGTTCTGTCTTCGGCGGTGACTTGGCCTGCCGGGTCAATCGAAGCCACCGCCGCATTGACAACGCGAAACCTGGTGAGTCGAGTCACGTCGCGACGGCTGTCATCGGTCAGCACTGCCGTGACCCGTAGTTGAACTTCCTCGCGATGTCCCAATTGATGGGTTGCGGGTTGGACTTCCAGGCGGGCGATCCGGGGCGCGTCAGATCGGCCCCACGGTGTGCTGGCGGCGATCCAGCGGCGAAGCAATTGATATTCGGGTCCGTCTGGATCAATGCGTCTGCCGCCGCCGTGGGGGACTTGCATGGTGGCTTTTTGCAGCAGCAATGACTGATCGGGCGAAGCGGGGAAGACCCGACGGCCGCGCGTACCGCGAGCAATCGACTCGTAATCGTTAAGAGGCTCGAAGCCGAACAGCGACAACTTGAATCCGCCCCGCCCGGTCGATTTGCCATGGCAGCCGCCGCCGTTGCAGCCAAACTTGGTGAAGATCGGCGCAATATCATTGGTAAAGTCGAGCTGATTGGCCTGCGACGTCTCGCTGCCAATGGCTTGTTGCGCCGCAGGTCCCCAGCCCATTGCCGAGCAGACAAGCAACAGCAGCGAACGACTTCCAATGATTTCCGGCTTGATGCACATGGTTAAGCGTTACTTTTCTTCTGCTTTGGTGGCGGCCACATAGATTGCGATTCCATCTGTTGGACGGCTGGTAAGCGGCGTGGGCCGCACGATGGTTCGCGGTTGCACGTCGATGGTGACCGGTTGTGATTCGATGTCCGCTTCCGCCACCAGACGAATGACGCCAAACCCCTCGGCTGAAGTCTGATCCGCTTTGACGGTTAGCTTCTTGCTGATTTCCTTGGCGGCCAGTGAACACGGTTCGATCGTTACCCCTGTCGGCGAGTCCTTGACTCGAACTTGAACCGATCCCGCGAATCCGCCTTGCCGGATGCAAATTAGTTGAATCTCGGTGCCGCCACCCTGATTCACCGAAAGCCCGCGCGCAGCGGCGTCATTTGGATGGATGGCGAACACTTCAAACGACGGTCGCGTCTCGCCGACCGACAACTCGTAGACTCGATCCGATCCAAAGATGCTGCCGCCGTACAGATCGCGAACCGCCAAAAAGTAGGTGCCGTCTTTCGGAGCCTTCCAGGTGCCGGCCGCGTCCAACGAAGCGAGAGGCAATTTGGCGGGCACGGTTTTGGGCTGAACGATATCGCCCAGCGTGAGCAGCGATTTCCCTTGGGCGTCGTGAATGGCAATGTCGAGATCCATGCGCTGGCCGAGTCGTTCGCCGAGCGAGTCGATCACTATCGCCTGGTTCTTCTCTGCATCGAAGGAATACCAGTCCACGTCGCCACGCGTTTGAAAACGGCCCGAAACGCGGATCGGCAAGGCAATTCGTTGCGCCGTCGCAAGCGAATCGTTTTCACTCGCTTCCGCCGCCGTTGAGTTGCCGTTTTCTGGTGAAGCATTTGCTGGCTGATCGCCTAGCGAAAGTTCCAAGCGATAGAAACTGAACGCATCTTTACGGTAGGCCCGATCACAAACTCGCACCCGATAAGTGCCCGCTTGCGGCAGACGCAACGACAGGCGCGGATCGCGGCGATAACTTTTGCCGTGCAACAGTTCGCTGCCGTCGACGCCGACCAGCAACAACGACGCCTCGACGGACCCATCCAGCGAAGCGGAGCGACAAGTCACCGTGACCTCGTCGCCCACGTTGCCTTCAAAAGAAAACCAATCGAGATCCGCGGCCCGATCGAGCTTGGCGTCGATCACCCCGGGGAGCGACATCGGCTGTGCCTGTTCGGGCGTGTCGTTGGGCTCCTTTTCGATCGTGCACGGCGCGAGGCCTACAACAAAGCGACGCGGCGCGGTCATGCCACCGGGAGTCACCGCCCAAACGTCACACGCGCCGGGTTGAGCTTCGCCGGTCACCGCAATTTTGAATTTGGCTTCGCCGATGCGCTGTGCTGAAATCCCCGCGCGCGAAAAGTAAAGGTGGTCGGCCTGCTTGAGGTCTTTCCCTTGCAGCGTCACCTCTACCGTCTCGCCACGCCGGCAGCCGCAGGGAAAGATCGATTGCAATTCCGGTTCGGCCGCGCGCACGAAGATCGGGTGCATACACATTGCGACCAGCAAGGCTGAAATCGGTAAAAGTCGAAGGGACATCGGTGGGCAGGAAGGAAGCAGGAAAACGTAGGCGGGATCGATCACTGGTTATTCTATCACCTTCCGTCCTCGGCATCCAAGCCAGCTCTGGAGCCTTGAGGATGCGCAGGTCACTCTCGCCGAAAGTGGCCTACGGCAGGCGCATGGCGAGCCTCCAGCGTTAGCTGGGGGGTAGTTCTGAACAACACGGCGTTTACCCATTCAAATGGATGTCAGCTAACCGCGGCATTGCTACCCCTCGACTAACGTCAAGGGCTCGCCGACAACACCTAATTGCCAATCGCCATGAACTGGTTTCTAGCGTTTTAACGCCGCCGCCATGGCGGATTGGATTGCCGGCACGCGAGCATATTCGTCTTGATGCTCCTTGGCGTAATCCATGAGCTTCCGTGTCAATTGTTGGGCGATCGCTTCGCATTCCGGGTCATCGAACCGATTGGCCACTTCGTTAGGGTCATTCTTCATGTCGATAAGCCAAGGTCCGTCCCCCGCCGAGAAGACAAGCTTGTATCGCTCGGTGACGGCGCACAACCATGGCGAGCGACCCGAGGTACTACGGAGAAAGGCGATGTCGTCCCACTCGGAGCCGTCGCCAGTGAACAACGACGAAGCGTCGCGACCGTCTATTTTCTGTTCCACGGGCACGTCCAGCAGTCGCATCGCGGTTGGCAAGAAGTCGACACAGGAGAGTGCTTCGTGACGCACCGTGCCCGATTTGATTTTACCGGGGCAAGAAATGATGAACGGAATACGGGCCGAGCCTTCGTAAGGCACTCCTTTGTTGAGCCGTCCATGCTCGCCGCACAAATCGCCATGGTCCGAAGTGAAGACAATCAGCGTGCGATCGATAAGGCCGTTGTCACGCAAAGTCTTGAGGATGCGGCCGACATTGTCGTCGATGCATTTCACCATGCCATAGTATGGCGGCATCAGTCGCTGCAACTGTGCGGCCGTCACGCCGGCTGGACGGCCCCAAGCGGGCGTTTCGGATTTCGTTATTTTCAATGTCGCGGGGATCGGCACTTTGACGTCCGCGTACATCGTGTCATACGGCGCGCGAACCGTGTTGGGGCCGTGCGGGTCGGGCAGGCTGAGCATGTAGCAAAACGGCTTTTCTCGATTCGCCTTGATGAAGTCGATCGCTTTGTTGGCGAGCCAGTCGGTTGAAAACGTCTTTTCGTCGGCCCCGCTCAAGCCGTAACTTGGTTGGTCCTTGGCGTTGCGCGCGCCGACACGTGGGCCGTCGTCCGTGTCAACGAACTTCTTCCAATGCCCGCGATTGAACATGAAACGGTTGTCGCTGAAGCCGAATTTCCTGCTGGGCGCCCATTGGGGCTTGCCCGAGCCATCAAGGTGCCATTTGCCGGCGTAACCCGTTGCATATCCGCGTCGCCGTAGGATTTCGGCGAAAGTGATCACCGAGTCGTCCAGCGGAATGTTGTTGGTCACCACCGGCGTCTTCTGCGGATACATTCCCGACAGCAGCGCCGCTCGCGACGGCGAACAGACAGGCGTGGTGGCATAGAAACTGGTACACATCGCGCCGTTGTCGGCCAGCCAATCGATGTTCGGCGTACCGACGATTCGTCCGCCGTAACAACCAAGGGTCCCGTAGTGATGTTCATCGGTGTGGATGACCAGCAAATTGTAGGGCGAGTCGGCCGCCAAGGCCGTCCAACTCGACCCCATAACAACGGCGAGGGGCACGACGATTCGCAGTAGCGGCTGGGTTTTCGACATGGGGCTGATCTGGGTGGTGGTTTGTAGTTTTCGATTCACACCAGCATTCTACCAGACGCCAAAATTATCTTTCAGTCGCTGCTGCCGACCAGCGCTTGAAATACCGCCGCAGGTGTCTGTTTCTTCAATTTCGGGACCAGACTCTTGACATCTACTAGAACTTTAGTATTATCGCGTTATTGATACTGGCATTCTAGTAGGAGATGCGATGGGCCAACCGCAACCGACGGCGAGAGAACTGGATTTGCTGAAAATCCTGTGGGAAAAAGGGCAGGCCACGGTCCGCGAGATCTTTGACGAGCTGCACGCGCAAAACACGCAGCTCGCCTATACCACCGTACTCAGCTTATTGCAGGCGATGGAGCGGAAAGGGCTGGTCCGTCACGAACGATGCGGCAAGGCCTACAACTACTCGGCCAGCGTCGAGCGAAATTCCACGGTCCGAAGCATGGCCCAGTCGTTCATGGAAAAAGTGTTCGACGGTGCCTTGGACGAATACTTGGTGCGCGCCATGGAGTCGAAGCCTCCCAGTGAGAAGGAACTGAATCAAATCGAGGCGATGATCGCCGAGCACAAGAAGAATCTGAAGAAGGGCAAAGGCGGAGGAGCGGAGTGATGAACGCTTTGGTTGGTTGGCTGATCGATTTCTATTTTTTGACGGCTCTTTTTTTGATCGTCATCGCTCTGCTTCTAATGAGCGTCAAGCAACCGGCGCGGCGCATTAGTCTCACCTGGGCGGCGGTTGGCGGAATCCTGATACTCGCACTTGCCTGCGCGCTGCCACAATGGCCGAAGACTTCCCTGCCGTTGGTTTCCCACTTGCAGTTGGAAGGTGGGGAGACCGCCAACGAACCAACATTCGATCACGGCGGGCAAGAGGCAATGGGCGATGATTTGAGGGCCATGTCGCTAGAGCCGGCATCGTCAGATACGGCATCGTTGGATACGGCAGCGGAAGAAAGCATTCCCGCGCGTCAGCCCAATCAACCTACCAAGCAACCGGCAACAAGTGAACGGGCGATGCCTCTGCTGCCGGTTATCAAAGCACTGTTTCTGACCGGCGGGCTTCTGGCCGGTTGTTGGTTGGCGATGGGGGCACTGCTGACACGGCGTTTGCGTCGCGGTGCCTGGATTGCCCCGGAGCGCATTCAAATCACCATGACGCGGTTGTTGCAGGATCCGATGCCCATTCCGCGTGTTTTTGTTACAAGCAAAGTGAACCAGGCCCTGGCCGTCGGCTTGTTTCGGCCTTGCATTTTGCTACCCGAGCGCTTCGTGACATCGGAATCGAAAGAGTCGCTGGAATCCGTATTGACCCACGAGTCGGCCCACATTCGCAACGGCGACCTTTGGTTGCTGGCGGCCATGCGCCTGTTGATGGTCGTTTTATTCGCCCATCCACTGTATTGGTGGCTGCGTGCCCAGTCGCGACTCGATCAAGAACTGCTGGCCGACGCCGCGGCTGGCAGCCGAGGCGACTCGACCCAATACGCCGAATTGCTGTTGGACTGGTTTAAGACCAGCCAATCAGACCAGCATCGGTTGGCCACGGCGACCTTGGGCCTGTGGGAACGACCTCATCAACTTAAGCGGAGAATTGCCATGCTGTTGAACATGAGTTTTCGAGTGGAAACACAATGCCCCTCACGTTGGCGGACTGGATGTTGGTCCGTGCTGTCAGTGGTGCTGGTCGGCCTATCGGTGGTAACGCTACGCGGCACACCATCGGTCTCTGTTTCAGAAACTGCGGCCAAGCAGGCAGGGCGGGTGAACTTGAAGTCAGCCGCCGCAGCCCACGAGAAGCCCGCGACTCGCAAACTGACGTCCTTCCTGACCGATCCGGCGTTGTTGAAAGAAAAATCGGAACCGCTGGCCGATCCCGCGACGGAAGCCGCCTTCCAGGAGGCCGACGTTCCCAATGCAAGTTATCAGATCGCGCAAAAGACAGTCGAAATTGAATTTCAAAGTTACCGGGCGGCGATGTCCGTGGCGGCCGGCTTTTACAATTCCGGCAATCTGAAAGCGGCACAAGCGCCCTTGGAAGCGGCTTTGAAACTGGCCACTCGCGACATGGACAAGCGTCGCGCTCATGAAGCCCTCGTGGGTGTGTATGCAGAAGCGGGTGAGTTCGACCGCATGTTCGAATCGGCCGAGTTCGTCGTTCTGCACACCGAACACCATGCCTCCAAGGGAATGGCCTGCCGCAAGTTGTTCCTTCACGTCCGGCGGAAGGATCAGATGAAACAAGCAAAACAGCGCTACGAGAAAGTGCTGAAAGCCGATCCGAAGGACCGCTTGGCTTTGTTCATGCTTAGCCACTACTACTACCAACTGAACCGCGATCACTCCACGCGGGCCAAGTATCTTCAGCGGCTCGTCGATCTGGATGCCGAAAAGGGATTGCACCCCGGCCTTGGAGCGGACCTGGCATTCTCTTACGGCCTGTCTGGCGAGTACGTGAAGGCCGCCGAGCTGTTCGACCGGCTGACCACGATCGACGAGGACGCCAAGTCGTGGAACTTCAAGGAAGCCGCCAAGAATTGGGCCAATGCCAAGCAACTAGACAAAGCGGAAGCGGCCGCCGTCGAGGCTCATCAGTTGGGACCCGACAAACGAACTCAGCTATCGCTCGACTCGTGGCACGTCGACCTAGGCGACGTATTTATAAAGATCGGAGCCAAGGACCACGCGATTTCACATCTTGAAGAGGCGATCAAAGCGTCGAAGAGCGACTTCTACAAAAAACAGTACGAAGAAAAGCTGAAACAGGCCCACGAACTGCGTTAAGGGCTCTTGACTCGCTCGTAGGATGAGGCGTAATTGCCGAACTGCCGCGTTAGCTGGAAGTGGTCGTCGTCCTCGAACGTCAACACGATTGTTCCCGACGGCCGCGATTCGGATGGTTTGTCGCGCGTACCGATTTCAATGGAAACCTTGTCTCCGTCGACGTCGGTGACTTGCCAATTGATAAGAGTTTTTGAGATCAAACCGCCGACTTGGTTTTCAATGACTCCGGCATGGTTGTATTTGAAGTGGAAGACCGTTTTCCCGGACTTCAGTACTGCCGGATTCTTGACCGGGAAGGATGGATCGCGCAGCGCGTCTTTCTGAATTTCCAACCGGCCGCTCCACTTGCCGATCAACTGGGTGGTGGCGACCGATTCCGCCGAGGGAGAAGATTCGCAGCCCGCGAGGAGGCCGGCGGCTAAAAAGACGAAATGAAACTTCAGAAGTCGGCGAACCATGCTCAAATTGGCCCGAGGCGATGTGGATGAAAGCTGTTGCTCTTGAGTCAAGTTTAGCGACCAACGGGAGCGGGTATTCAAGCCCGAGCGATAGCTCGCATTGGTCTGAGGCACTGCCTCATTAAAATAATTCGTTGATCGGTTTGCCGTCGGTTAGGACGGGGATGGGACGCCCGGCGTTATCCAGGTAACTGGTTCGGGTATCGATGCCGAGATGCCGATAGACCGTGGCCAACACATCGGGTGGCGATTTCGGATTATCCTGTGGCAAGGCACCTTTCGAATCCGAGGCTCCCACCACACGGCCGCCTTGGATACCGCCGCCCGCCAGCGCGGCGCTAAAGACATTCGGGTAATGGTCGCGTCCGCCCGTCGCGTTCACTTTCGGCGTGCGGCCAAATTCTCCCCAAGACAAGACCATTGTCGAATCCAACAGGCCGCGTTGGTCCAGGTCTTCGATTAGCGCCGAGTAGGCTTGATCCCAGCGCGGCAAGAATCCGTCGCGCATGGTTTCGTAACCCTTGACGTGCGTATCCCACCAGCGGCAATCGACCGTCACCAAACGAACGCCCGATTCGACCAATCGCCGGGCCAGCAACAGCCGCTGACTCCAGGCCGGCACGCCGCAGCGGTCGGGAGTTGGTGCCTTATAGGCCGGCATGAATCCATACCGCTGGCGAACCGCCGCCGGTTCCGCATCTAGATCGAACGCATCGCGGGCTTTTGAATTCGTGACGATTTCCCAAGCCTGCTGTTGAAAGGCATCGAGTGCTTCCAGGCGGCCGCTCTTATCTGCCCCGGCGCGAACTTGATCGAACTGGTTCAACAGGCTGCGGCGGCTGCCCAAGCGGTCTAGCGAGAGACCTGTTGGCAGACCCAGGTTGGGCACGTTGAACGGGCCTTCGCTGGCCGGATCGGCCTGGGTTTCAAACGGCTTATACGCGGGCCCTAGATAGGCGGAGTCGGTTCCGGGCACCATCCGCGGCACCATCACATAGGCCGGCAGTTGCGGATTTCGATGCTGCAGTTGCTTGGCGACAATCGCGCCGCAACTGGGCTTGGTGTTGGTATCCGGCGCGCCCTCGTTGGGATAACCGGTAAAACAAAACTGGTCGCCCGCCGAATGGCCCGCATCTTTATGATTGAGGCTGCGAATGATCGACCATTTATCCATGATCGCGGCGCACTTGGGCAATAAGTCGCAAAGCTGAATCCCCGGAACCTTGCTTGGGATGGCACCAAAATAACCACGATATTCCACCGGTGCCGCCGGTTTGGGGTCCCAAGTTTCATGTTGGCTGGGACCGCCGCGCATCCAGAGGATGATGACCGATTTCAGTCCCGATGATTTCGCGCCTGCCAGTGCCTCGGATCGCAACAAGTCCGCCAGCGAGAAGCCCATGGTTCCCAACACGCCCGCTTGTAAAAAACTGCGGCGAGTCGAGGACTTCAGCAGGTTACGAAACTCCGAACAACCGGTCCGACTCTGACTGGATCTCGACACAGGCGAACGCTCCTCACTGATTCTCTATCGTGAAACGAATTCTCAATCGTGAAACGAACCCGAGCGTGAATCATATCACTCGGTCGGGGCGAATGGAAATCAACTATGGTGGGTAAAATTAGGAAGGATGGCCCAGCCGGGTAACCACAATTGGGCGGCTAATAGTATAGTCGGCAACCGTGATGCGTGTAAATAACAAAACAACCTAAGTTGCTGTGAGTTAATGAGATATGTCAACAGCGGACCTTCCTGGCGGAAGCATCGGGTCGGCGTGCCGCAGCCGAGCGGCCGTTCGTAACTGGCTCGCGGCTCGGCCTCGTTGGCGTCCAATAGCGACAGGTTGATAAGATGAGATTCCCCTGGTTCCAACACCCAAGAGTGCACCGATGGAAAAATCAACTCAAGTCAGCCGACGAGCGTTCATCCGAAACGGTTCGATGATCCTATTGGGAGCAGGCGTTGGCTGCTCGAATGTTCCCACGTTGTTCGCGGTCGAGCCCAATGCAAAGCGCCAAACTCGCGTGGGCCTGGTTACCGACTTGCACTACGCCGACAAACCGCCCGCGGGGTCACGCCACTATCGGGAGACCCTTGTCAAGCTGGAAGAAGCCGCCGCGCGGTTTCATGAAGACCAGCCCGACTTTGTCGTCGAGCTTGGCGACTTTATCGATGCCGCCGACTCGGTCGAAGTCGAAAAAAAATACCTCCAGCGGATCAACAAGGACTTCACCGTGCTGCCCGGCAAGAAGCACTACGTGTTGGGAAATCACTGCGTCCACACATTGACGAAGGGCGAGTTTCTGGAGGGCGTCGGCCAGCAGAAGTCGTATTACTCGTTCGACCAAGGCGGATACCATTTCGTCGTACTCGATTCGTGTTTTCGCAGCGACGGCACGCCTTATGGTCGAAAGAACTTTCAGTGGACCGATCCGAACATTCCGGAAGAACAGGTCGAGTGGCTGCGGGCCGACCTTCAGGCCGCCGGGGGAAAGACGATCGTCTTCGCCCATCAGCGACTCGACGTAAGCAATCATTACGGCGTCAAGAATTGCCAGCAGGTTCGCCGAGTGATGGAAGAGTCGGGCAAGGTGATCGCCGTCTTTCAGGGCCACAGCCACAAGAACGATTACAACGAGATCGCCGGCATCCACTACTGCACGCTGGTGGCGATGGTCGAAGGGGCAGGTACCGAGAACAATGGGTACTCGACGATGGATCTTTTCGAGGACGGTTCGATTCGAATCGCTGGGCATCGAAAACAAGAAACCTATCGGTGGTAGTAGGTCAACCGTCCATCAAAGCTCAATCGATTCCATATCGCCGTGGATGAAAACCCTTACCAGAGTCCCGACAATTCACTGAAGAACCGCCGATTGCCGACGAGAGTTCAGAAGGACGCGAAGACTGCCAGCCAGCGCCGCGTCTGGCAAGCGATCGCAACGTGGATCGTGGTGGTTGCGATTTGGAGGGCAGGCACGTTTATCTTGTTTGCGGTCTACTACCCACTCTGGGACGCGTAGCCGCACGCCGAAAGTGGCGCACACCAACCCTTAGGGCGTAAAAAATTACCCGCTCGGCGGAACCCAAAGAAAAGAAACAAGCTGATTGCCCGCAACGATCTACTTCGGCGCGATCATGCACGTCATCCGGCGAGCGTTTTGTTGCGGGAACGACTCAAGCTTGCCGTGTTCCACGAGTTGCTGGACGACGCCATCCATCACTTTGCGGCCTTCTTCGATGTGGGCCATTTCGCGGCCTCGGAAAATGACGGTCACCTGCACTTTATCCTTGTGTTGCAGGAACCCGATCGCCTTTTTGACTTTGAAATCAATGTCGTGCTGGCCGGTTTTCGGACGCAGACGGATTTCCTTGGTCTTCGTATGGTGGGTCGCTCCACCTTTGTTTTTTTTGCTGCGATCATATTTGTACTTGCCGTAATCCATGATCCGGCAAACGGGCGGCCTTTCGTTCGGTGCCACCTCGACCAAGTCCAACCCGGCTTCTCGAGCACGAGTTAACGCGTCTTCAGTCGAAATCACTCCCAGTTGTTCTCCTTCCTCGGAAACAACTCGGATGGGCGTGATACGGATTTGATCATTGATCCTAGTTTGATTTCGATCGATTTTCGTTTTCCTTTCCTATTGTGGAAACTGACGAATACACTAACACGACGTTAGGGGCCGTCGACGACAGCGTCTACAGCCTAATGAGTATCGGCGAGGAACTGCCCACGCGTCAACAGTTATCAAGCAAAAAGGGCTTCTGAATTGTGGAACATGAGGCCCTGAGGGACGCAGTTTTTCCCAACGATGAGTCTCAATATTCATTCGCGGCCCCGCGGTCGCCAAGTCCAGCGTCACCCCCGAAGGTCTTGCGGACCGTACGCGCCTGAACTTCCGCTTGCAGCCGCTCGATGGCTTCGCCAATTTTTAGCGCGCCAAGGTTTTCGTTTTCGAAGCCGTCTCGCACCGAGACCGTGCCAGCCTCCGCGTCCTTTTCGCCCACAACCAACATGTAGGGGATTCGCTCGATCTGGGCATCGCGAATCTTGGCACCCAGCTTTTCGGCCCGAAAATCAGCACTTACCCGCAAGTGAGCCTCGCGGACTTGCCGCTCGACTTGCTGCCCGTACTCTTGAGATTTCTCGCTGACGGTCAGCACCCGAACTTGTTCCGGCGCGAGCCACAGGGGAAACGAGCCGGCAAAGTGCTCGATCAGCACGCCGATAAACCGTTCCATCGATCCGAGGGGGGCGCGATGGATCATCACCGGTTGATGAGCCGTATTGTCGGCCCCGATATACTCCAATGCGAATCGATCCTGGCTGGGCAGGTTGTAGTCCAATTGGACGGTGCCCAACTGCCACTCTCGGCCCAGGCAATCCGTGACCACGAAATCGGCCTTCGGTCCATAAAAGGCTGCCTCACCCGGTTCAATTTCGTACTCCATCCGCAGGCTATCGCAAACTTCCGTCAATGACTGCTCTGCTTGGCGCCAACTTGCATCAGCACCCACGTACTTATCGCTTTTCGGGTCACGAAAGCCAAGCCGCACGCGATAATTCTCCAAACCGAGGCAATCCAGCACGAATTGCGTCATGGAAATGCAACCGCGAAACTCGTCGGCTACTTGCGCTTCCGTGCAGAAGATATGCGCGTCGTCTTGCGTGAATCCGCGAACTCGCGTCATGCCTGACAGCTCGCCTGATTGCTCATAGCGATAAACCGTGCCGAACTCGGCCAACCGCAACGGCAACTCGCGATAGCTGCGCGGCCGGGCCTTATAAATCATGGTGTGGTGCGGGCAATTCATCGGCTTGAGCAAGTACCGCTCTTCCTGCTCCATCACGATGGGCGCGAATTGGCTGTCCGAATAGTACGGGAAATGTCCGGACGTTTCGTACAGCTCGACCCGCCCAATGTTGGGCGTGTAGACCGGCTCATAACCGCGTTGTTCGAGTTCGTCCTTGACAAACGACTCCAGCATCGAACGAATCCTGGCGCCCTTGGGATGCCACAAGACCAAGCCGGAACCAACCAACGGACTGATGGAGAACAGGTCAAGCTGTTTGCCAAGCACGCGGTGGTCGCGTTTTTTCGCTTCCGCGATACGATCAATGTGTTCTTGTAGATCTTGTTTGTTAAAGAACGCCGTCCCGTAGAGCCGCTGCAATTGCTTGCGTGATTGATCGCCTTTCCAATAGGCACCGGCAACCGACAGCAGCTTGAACGCCCCAATCGGCTTGGGCGAAGGGACATGCGGCCCACGGCACAAATCGAGGAACTCGCCCTGGCGATAGAACGAGACCGTCTCATGGTCGGCCAGCCCTTCCTCGATATGTTCCACTTTGAGTAATTGATCAAGATCGCGGCAGATTTGCAAAGCCCGGTCGCGCGGCTCTTCGATGCGTTCAAAAGGTTCGTCGAGCTTGATGATCTTCTTCATCTCGGCTTCAATGGCCGGGAAGTCATCTTCGGAAAGTGGCTTTTCCAAATCGAAGTCGTAATAGAAACCGCCGTCGATCGTGGGACCAAACGCCAACTGTACGCCTTCATGCAACCGCATCACGGCCCGTGCCATAATGTGCGCGCAGGAATGTCGTATCACGGCCAGCGCTTGTGGATCCTTCTTGGTAAGAATACTCAGACCAACTTCGCCCTCGGCAGGCAGTGGATGGTCGAGCCCGACGACTTGACCATCCACCTCGGCGGCAATGGCCGCTTTGGCCAGACCCGGGCCAATGTCCTCCGCCACGTTGCGGGGAGAGACGGGATGGTCGTACTGTTTCAGATTTCCATCGGGTAGTTTGACGTCGAGCATATTCTCCGCGATACCAATGTCGAGAATGCCGCCGGACTGGCCGTCGATACAAAGGACAGCCAAAACGAGATCCACACGGACGTGTCGCTGGCGGGAACGGGTCCCCAACGGTCAGGAAAAGCCCGCCTGAATGGGCGCATCCCTGGTCCACCGCCAAGACGTAAAGTATAGGATGTGAGACACTTGGGGCAAGCCAAGGTTCACCTTTTCCAACGGCATCGGCCCTGTATCAAGGAATGTTGGCCGCCGCCCCGAGTTGAAAACCGGGCTGGAACGGCAAACTGCAGGTCTCGCAATCCCCCCTAACAACCCGACTCTCCGATGGGATCGAGTTGTGTCCCCATTGACGCTGAACCTGGAAGCCGTCAGATTGTCCCATTCTAAACCTGTCGTGGCAACGATATAATGGTCGCCAGTGGCGACCCACATTCCGCCACCGCAGCCCCAAATTTAGGGCGGTTAGCTCAGTTGGCTAGAGCGCCACGTTGACATCGTGGA